>JAGXSG010000028.1 GCA_018333995.1 Clostridiales bacterium
GTCTCGGGATGTGATGGACACGCCTACCGTCGTCAGGAGAAGCAGCGTTTCGGCCAACAGGCGTTGGCAAGCGTGTCTCGCCCTGGTCCTCGCTGCGTGTTTCGTGTGCTTGGCCGGTTGTGACAGGGCAACTCAAGGCCCGACCGAAGTCGCGGAAGACGTGTCCGCCCCCACGAGGCTGGAAGCAGCTGTGGAGTCGTTTAGTGAGGCTCTCGGCCTCCAGGACGATGCGATTCTGTCGTCGCATTCGGCTGAGCCTGACGGCGAGATGCGTTTAGGCTTGTATCTGGTGGACTCAGACTTCGACCGTCGCAGGCTATTTCGCGCACTGCTCGCGGTCGAGGAGTACGCATCGGACGACCAGGTGATCGAGTTGTCCGTTACGTATCCCCAACGCGATGGGACCGGCCGCTCTCTCCAGCTCATGTGGAACCGAACAGCTGAGGCTATGACGGTACTTGACGACAAGGTGGATCCCGAGCAGGTTCTCGTCCTCCATGGATTTAAGGAACGACCGTCTCCTGATGGGATTCTGTGGTTCGACTCCGTGGTGTTGCTGGAACACATGTCGCGCGATGCCATCCAGGCGATTGCAGACTCCGACTCGCCCCTTCCCGACCTCGGTGAGAGTGAAGACCTGCTGAGTTGGCCTCCAGCTCAGGCCACCCCGCCGCAGGAGCGCTAACCAACCGCCTCGACAGGCGATGAGGAATTTGGTGCAGAAGGAGCCGCGTTCATTGACGCGCACAGTGGCGAGGTATTGATGGGAGGCATGGGTGGCTACTAGAAGTGATTCACCGTCCGCCGCCCTGGCTCTGCTTCTCAGTATCGCGATCGCTGCGACTCTCTCCATTCCCGTCGGCTGCACACAAGACAGTGAGCAGCGCGTTCGCTCTGCTGCTGCAGGGGCGTTCGGCGACGAGCTTCTTTCGGTTGAGGCCAACGAGTCAAAGGACGCACTCAGCGTCAGCATCGCCCTCAAGTCTTCACGACTTGACGATCAGAACGCTTTCATCATGCTCGACGCGATGGCTGGGACTGCATCCCAGAACGGCGATATCTGGCTGAGTGTTTTGCTTCGTCAAGACGATGGTACCTCCATCGTAGAAGGGTTCCAGTGGGAGAGAGATCTGTTTACCATGTCCCGTTTCCGGAGTCGGCTGGCAACATGGGAGTGGCCCGACGCTTGGGATTTCGCATACTATGCGACTGCCGAGGGCATCACAGAGCAGGAGATTGCTGCAGTAGCGCGCGGCGATACATCGATTCCGGAGTTTGAACCGATACGCTGAAGCGTGGGAAGCGCTATGACGCTTCGTAAACGTTGGTCTCCACAAGAGGATTCGACACATCTGGAATGTCGCGCGTTCGTGCGGTAATATACAAGGTCGGCTGTCCGGGCGCGGTGCTCGGCATGCCGAGGTAATGTTGGCCCCCGACATGTAATGGCACCTGTAGGCGACGGATTGATTGTTCTGTTCTGTAATCGACGATCAGCGGACCTGTAGGCGACGGACATGACCGGTGGGCCCCGATGCAGGAAGGGGCCACCCCACGTGAACGAGTACGGCAACGGCACGGTCATTGAGCACACGGAGTACACCGAGGAGGAGATGCACGCCCTCATCGATGGAACGCTCACTGAGTTCGATGAAGGTGACCTCGTCAGCGGGACGGTCGTGAAGGTTGAGCGCGACGAAGTTCTTCTCGATATCGGCTTCAAGTCCGAAGGTGTAATCCCCGCGCGCGAACTGTCGATCCGCAAGGACGCCAATCCAGCCGACATCGTGTCGGTAGGTGATTCTGTCGAGGCCCTCGTTCTCCAGAAGGAGGACAAGGACGGTCGCCTCATCCTCTCCAAGAAGCGCGCGGAGTACGAACGCGCGTGGAGCCAGATCGAAGAGAAGTTCAACTCCGGCGAGAATGTCGAGGGCGAGGTCATCGAGGTTGTCAAGGGTGGACTCATCATCGATATCGGTCTGCGTGGCTTCCTGCCGGCATCACTCGTCGATCTGCGCCGAGTGAAGGACCTGCAGTCGTTCCTCGGCGAGCGTCTTGACGCGCGCGTCATCGAGATGGATCGCAACCGAAACAACGTCGTCCTGTCGCGCCGCGTGGTGCTTGAGGAGGGCCGCAAGCATGAGCGCGCCGAGATTCTTGGCAAGCTCGCCAAGGGACAGATACTTCCGGGCCACGTGTCGAGCATCGTTGACTTCGGTGCGTTTGTGGACCTCGGCGGTATCGACGGACTCGTGCACATCTCCGAGCTCTCCTGGAGCCACGTCAATCATCCCTCCGAGGTAGTCAAGGTTGGCGACCCGGTCGAGGTCAAGGTGCTCGATGTCGATCTGAGTCGTGAGCGCATCTCCCTCGGCCTCAAGCAGACCCAGCCCGACCCGTGGCAGGAGCTCGTTCAGAAGTATCCTGTCGGCTCGATCATCGAGGGCACCGTCACCAAGCTGGTGCCGTTTGGCGTGTTTGCCGAGCTCGGTGACGGCATCGAGGGCCTCGTGCACATCTCCGAGATGGCGAAGATCCACGTCGAGACGCCGGAGCAGGTGACTGCGGTCGCCGCTAAGATCATGGTGAAGGTCAAGGAGGTCGATCTTGATCGCCGCCGTATATCGCTGTCGATGAAGGACGCCGCTGAGGCGCTCGGCCAGGTGATCGAGGTGACCCCGCTCGAGACTCCCGAGGGTGCCGATGAGGGCGAAGCTGGCGAGGACGTTGTCGAGGCCGAGGAAGCCCCAGAGGCCACGGAAGAGCTGACGGACGCTGTCGAGGCCGAGGAGGCCACGGAAGAGCTGACGGACGACGCTGTCGAGGCCGAGGAGGCCCCGGAAGCCCCGGAAGAGCTGGCGGACGACGCTGTCGAGGCCGAGGAGACCGAGGCGGTCACCGAGGAGAAGCCAGCGGAGTAGTTGCCGCTTCGCACCACCGAGCAGATCATGGGGCCGGGTTTGGCGGAGACGCCGCACCCGGCCCCACGTGTAGAAGGGCGACTAGATGTACGTGCTGGCTGTGACAGGCGGTCTTGGGGCCGGCAAGACGACCGCGGCGGAGTACTTCCGCGGGCGCGGAGCAGTCGTGCTCTCGCTTGATGACATCGCCCGTCGCCAACTCGCGATCGGCACTATGGTCTATCAGCGAGTCGTCGAGGAGTTTGGTGAGAGCATACTTGGCCCTGACGGCTCGATCGACGTCCGCCACCTGGCACGAGAGGCGTTCAGTTCACCTGAGCGGGCCCACGCGCTGAACGCCATCGTACATCCGGCGGTTCTGCGAGAGTTGGCGCCCGGATTGACGGAGATGGGCCTGCTGCTCAACCCCCCGCGCGTCGTCGTTCTCGATGTCCCTCTTCTCGTAGAGGCGCCGGCGTTCGCTGAGCTTGCTACCGATACGCTTGCCATTGCCGCTTCGGTCGAAACACGCGTCGCGCGCGCGATTGCACGCGGGATGTCCGAAGTCGACGTGCGCGCCCGGATCGTGTGTCAGGCCACTGACGCTGAGCGGCAGGCGATCGCCGACTTCGTGATAGACAACGATGGAACCCCTGAAGAGTTCCTCATCAAGCTCGCTCGCTTCTGGGATGAGAAGGTTGATGGTGGGGCGTAGTCATCTGCTTTCGTGGCACCGAGTCGCGCTTGTGGCGTTGCTAGTGGCGCTCGCGGCGCTTGCCTTCACTGCCCTGCGAGGTCCGCAGTGGTTCCAGCGCGTGTTCTATCCGCTCGACCATGTGGATGCGATAGCGAGTTCCGCAGCACGTCATCGTGTCAACCCGTACCTCGTGGCGGCGGTCATCAATGAAGAGTCAGGGTTTGATCCACAAGCCCGTTCGCGCGCCGGTGCTGTTGGACTGATGCAGCTCATGCCCGCGACCGCTGACGAGCTTCGGCTGCGCAGCATCGTGGATTCCGGTGTCGTAGCGACGAGCGATCTTACCGATCCGGCGGTTAACATTGAGTACGGGACCGCGTATCTGCGCTTCCTCATCGAGCGGTACCACGAGGTAGAGATCGCGCTAGCAGCGTACAATGCTGGGCTGCGCAACGCCGATGCGTGGGCGGCGCAAGGCGGAGACATCCGGGATGCCATCACCTTTCCGGAGACGCGCCACTTCGTCGTCCGTGTCGTTCGCGCCAAAGAGCGGTATGAACAGCTCTATCCCGGCGTGTTCGAGTAAGGGGATCGCACTGAAGCGCGAGCGCACCGAGAATCGTTTCGTGGTCACCGCCGACTTCGAGCCCGCGGGCGATCAGCCCGCCGCGATTGACGCGTTGGCGGCTGGGGTCAAAGATGGCGTGCGGTACCAGACCCTGCTCGGCGTGACCGGGTCGGGCAAGACGTTCACGATGGCAAAGACGATCGAAGCGGTCCAACGCCCGACCCTCATCATGGCCCCCAACAAGACCCTTGCCGCCCAGCTCGCCGCCGAGATACGCGAGTTCATGCCGGATAATGCGGTCGTGTACTTTGTCTCGTACTACGACTATTACCAGCCTGAGGCGTACGTGCCAACCACCGACACCTTCATCGAGAAGGACTCCTCGATCAACGAGGAGGTCGAGAAGCTCCGGCACGCCGCAACCGCGGCACTGCTTTCGCGACGGGATGTCGTGGTGGTCGCGAGCGTGAGCTGCATCTACGGCATCGGCTCGCCGGAGGACTATGCTGGTATGGCCGCGTTCCTTCAGCTCGGTGAGGGCTACGATCGCGACCGGCTCATCGGCGACCTCATAGAGATTCAGTACGACCGTAATGATTACGAGCTGCAACGCGGGACGTTCCGGGTCCGCGGCGACGTGCTCGACGTCTTTCCGCCCTATGCGGACCATCCCGTGCGGGTGCAGTTCTTCGGGGATGAGATCGAGCACATTGCTGAGGTTGATCTGGTGACCGGTGAGGTGCTCATGGCTTACAAGTGGCTACCGGTCTGGCCGGCGACCCACTACGTGACCTCGCCTGATCGTCTCAAGACGGCGCTCGGCACGATCGCTTCGGAGCTTGCGGTTCGTCTCGGTGAACTGAAGGCCGAGGGCAAGTTGCTCGAGGCCCAGCGCCTTGAGATGCGCGTCAACTACGATCTGGAAATGCTTGAGACGATGGGATTTTGCTCTGGTGTCGAAAACTACTCGCGGCACCTTGACGGCCGGGCTGCGGGCGAGCCGCCCAACACGCTCATCGATTACTTCCCGGAGGACTTTCTTTGCGTCATCGACGAGAGCCATGTCACGATACCGCAGATCCGCGGCATGTACGAGGGAGACCGCAGCCGCAAGATGACCCTCGTCGAGCACGGTTTCCGTCTTCCGAGCGCGCTCGACAACCGGCCGTTGCGCTTCGACGAGTTCGAGCGAAAGGTGCCGCAGTTCGTCTACGTCTCGGCTACGCCCGGAAACTACGAGGGGACTGTTACGACCCACGTCGTCGAGCAGATCATCCGGCCTACCGGCCTCGTAGATCCAGAAGTGGTGGTGCGACCCGTAAAGGGACAGGTAGATGATCTTATCCACGAGATTCGCACGAGGGTTGAGCGCGACGAACGCGTACTTGTCACGACGCTTACCAAGAAGATGTCCGAGGATCTCTCGGACTACCTGTTCGAACAGGGACTTAAGGTTCGGTACCTTCACTCGGACATAGGCACGTTGGAGCGGGTCGAGATCTTACGTGACCTGCGGATGGGTGTGTTCGACTGCCTGATCGGCATCAATCTGCTGCGTGAGGGACTCGACTTGCCGGAGGTTTCGCTTGTTGCGATTCTCGATGCGGACAAGGAAGGGTTCCTGCGCAACCACCGCTCGCTTATCCAGACCATTGGGCGTGCGGCGCGCAATGTCTCAGGACAGGTCATCCTGTACGCGGACAAGGTCACCGAGTCGATGCGTCTCGCGATGGACGAGACCAATCGCCGCCGAGCGATCCAGGTCGCCCACAACGAGGAGCACGGCATCGAGCCGCGCACGATCCGCAAGGCAATCGCTGACATCGTCCAGTACGTCCGTGAAGGCGACGCCCAGCTCACCACGGCTGCCGAAACCGCTCGGGAACTCGCGAAGCTGCCGCGAGACGAGGTCATGCGGCTTATTTCGACTCTTGAAGAGGACATGGCCGCCGCGGCCGAGTCTCTCGATTTCGAGTCTGCGGCGCGTCTTCGCGATCAGGTCGTCAAACTTCGTTCTGAGATTGAGGCGACGTCAGCGGACGAGGTGCTTGGCAGACTCAAAGAAGGCGCGCGAAAGGGGAGCGCGTACGGAAAGAGGAAGCGCCGCCGGTAGCAGGCACAGCGCGGAGCGCATAGCTGAGCCACCACGCGGGCTCCTTTCGAGGGTACATTCCGAGGAGGTCGAGAGAGGAGAGCGGTGTGACACACGTGATCGAATGTGACGCGCTGACCAAGTCCTACGGCGCCAATCGCGGAATCGAGGAGGTGACTCTTCGGATCGAGCCGGGGACGACCTTCGGGTTTCTTGGCCCCAACGGCGCCGGCAAGACCACTACGATCCGCTGTCTGCTCGGCATGTTGAGACCGACCGGCGGAGAGGCGCGCGTTTTTGGCGAACGGGTGACGCTGGACGGTGCGGCGATCAGGAAGCGTATAGGCTACGTGGCCGGGGACGTGCGCCTCTACGAGCGTGAGACAGGGCGTTGGCACATCGAGCATATCTCCCGGCTCAGGGCTGGCTCGCCGCGATCGGCAGATGAGCTAATCGATCGTCTCGAGTTCGACCCGTCCCGTAAGGTGCGGGAACTCTCGAAGGGCAACAAGCAGAAGCTCGCTCTCGTGCTCGGCTTCATGCACGATCCGGAGTTGCTGGTGCTCGATGAGCCCACCAGCGGACTCGACCCGCTCAACCAAGAGACGGTGTTCGACATCGTGGGCGAGCGGGTCTCGGCAGGAGCGACACTGTTCCTGTCGAGCCACATCCTCTCCGAGGTCGAGCAGGTGTGCGAGAGGGTGGGAATCATCCGCGAGGGACGTCTCGTGGCCGAGGAGGACGTGGGCGGCCTCATCTCGAAGCGCGTGCGTGACCTCGCCGTGACCTTCGACGGCGATGTGCCCACCGGGCTCTTCGACGGAATCGACGGGGTCACTAGCGTAGCTGTCTCGGGTACGTCAACACTCACCGCTCGTGTGAGAGGGGATGTGGTCGACGCGGTAGTCAAACAGCTCGCGCATCATCGGCTCGCTGATCTTTCCATTGCGCATGCGAAACTCGAGGAAGTCTTCCGCGAGTACTACGCGCCGGGCGCTGGAGAGGGTGAGCCGAGATGAGCTGGGCGATACTGCGCGCGACGTTGCGCCAGCGCCGCTGGAGCATGCTGTGGTACTCGCTGGGACTTATGTTCTACTCGTGGGTCATGGTGTGGTTCTGGCCGCAGTTTGGTGAGACGGGCTATGTTGAGCTGCTCGAGAACATGCCACCCGAGCTGATAGCGCTCCTCGGCAGTTCTGCGGAGGATTTCGGGAGTCTTGGCGGTTACTTCGAGACGGAGTACCTCGGTCTCATGTGGATACTCATCGTCTCGAGCGCCGTCATCCTCTACTCGGTCAAGGCGGTCGCCTCCGAGGTGGTGGCGGGAACGCTCGAGTTGACGCTCGCGCAGCCAGTCTCACGCGCGAGCTTCATCTTGGCGCGCATTGCCGGTCTGATCGTGGTGAGCACGCTGCTGACCGTGGCGACTTTCGGCACGATCCAGGTATTTGGGCCGATGTATGGGATAGACCTCGGTGCCCGGACGTTCGCGCTGCTGTACGGGGCTGGATTCCTGTTCATTCTTGCGGTGGGCGGGTTCGCGCTCGCGCTTTCCGCTGGCGCGCGGGATGTTGGCAGGCCTGTCGCGGTGGCGGGCGGCGTACTCGGGGCGATGTGGCTCGCGCACATGCTCGCCGAAGTCTCTGAGGTCGCGAAGTGGTTTGAGCCGTTCAATCTTCTCAAGTATTGGCGGCCTGCCGAGATCATCAACGACCGGACCGTGGGCGCGGAGGTATGGTGGGTGCTCACTGGCGTGGTGGTTACGTCGCTTGCCGTGACGTTCGTGCGCTTCATGCGCCGCGACGTCGCGTAAGAAAGTGCCCCGCATTGTGCGGATTCCTTATGCCTGATCGGAGGTCGTGCCCTCGAGTGCGGCGAGACGGCGCTTGGTGTCCGCGAAGAATGGGAGCGACACACCCACAGCGTCGTAGCGAGTGGACACAAGCTCGCCGAGGAGTACTTCGTGCCGTGCGCTTTCGCCGCATGCGCAGGTAAATACCCCTGCCTCGCGTGCGGTCTGTGCCACGCGGTGAAGCAGTTCGACGACGGCCGGGTGAGCCGGGTCGAAGAGGGGCGCCACTCGTTCACTTTCGCGGTCGAGCGCGAGCACGCACATCACGAGGTCGCTCACGCCCACGCTCACAAAGTCGGCACCGAGCGCAAGCACCTCATGTAGCCGCATCGCCATCGCCGGGGTCTCGACTGAGACTCCCACGCCGACATCTACGTGCGGCTCGAGGCCGGACGCACGGATCGCGTCGAGCGCTGCGGCGTACTCGTGAGTAAATCGAACGAACGGCAGCTTGATGGCGACGGAGGTGGCGCCCGCGTCGAGAGCGGCTCGTATCGCCCGCAACTCGAGGGAGAATAGCTCAGGTTCAGCGAGTTCACGTCCGATCCCGCGCCAGCCGAGAAGGGGATTGCGTTCGTCAGGTTCTTCGTCCCCGCCGTCGAGCCGCCGGAACTCATCAGTCGGTGCGTCGAGGGTCTTGTACCATACGGGCCTTCCATCAAACATGCGGCACGTTTCAACGATGCCGTCGGTGATGGCCTCCTCAAGCGCTCGCGTCTTGCCTGTTCGCACCATCTTTCCAGGGTGTACGCCGGTTTGCAGCAGGAAGTAATCGTTTCGAAGCGAACTTACGCCATCGGCATAAGGGGCGAGCGGGGCCGCTTGCGCCGGAACAAGAACCGAGACAAAGACGTTCATTCGGGTAGGTGGCAAGCCGCCCGTCTCGGCAGGGCTGATCGAGAGGTCGCCTTCGTAGACCACACCGCGGTATCCGTCGACCGTGACGACGTCTCCCTCCGCAAGCACACTCGTCGCCGAGCCGGTTCCGAGGACGCACGCGACACCAAACTCGCGCAGGATGTTTGCCCCGTGGCTCGTCGCACCGCCTTCGTCGACTACCACGGCACCCGCGCGACGCAGGTGCACCGCGAGGTCGTTGGTGAGTCGGCGCGCCACGACCACCGCGCCGCGCGGCACGATCTCGACCTCGTTGCTCCTGATGTGCACGACCTCACCGGAGCCAACAGCGGGGCTCGCGCCGATACCCCGGAGGAGTACGGTGTGTTCGGCGATCTGAGGAAAGATCATCGCTTCATCCGGCGAGAAGACGAGTGGGCGTGATTGTAGGAGGTAGAAGCGTCCCGCCGCAAACGCCCACTCGATGTCTTGGGGAGCGCCGAAAAGCCGTTCGACTTCGCGTGTCCAACCGGCGAGCAGGGCGACCTCGCCGTCGGCGAGCTTGCGTGGACGGGAGGGCCCGCCGCCACGGATCAGCGTCACTCGCCCATCGGCAGGGGAGTACTCGTAGCGCTCGGGAGTAACCTCTCCGGACACGAGATCCTCAGCCATCCCCTGTATCGCCTCGACGATGACGACGTCGGCCTCTCGACGTGCGGGGTCACGTCCGAAAGCGAGGCCGGAGCGCTCTGAGCTAATCTGGCGCTGAAGAACGACGGCGACCTCGGTCTTGCGCGGATCGTGACCAAGGTCTCGGGCGTAGTGAACCGCACGCCGGTTGAACGCCGATGCCCAGCACCGTTTCACCGCCGCGTAAAGCCCCTCGGGACTGTCCACGCCGGTGATCGACGAGAGCATGCCGGCGTAGCTCGCTGACGCGCTGTCTTCCACGGTTGCCGAGCTCCTCACGACGATCCCGCCGCCATAAGTGCTGAGCTCAGCGAAAACTTCGGCGAGTCGCGTAGCCAGGGCGAGGGGAACCGGGGTCGCGACAATCGCCGCCCGGACCGCGTCAGCGGCGAGTGAGCGCGCGTGCGTGTCGAGTGCCTGGTCGCCGAGGGCGGTGATCGCCGAGGCGATTTCGGGCTCGGTCGTGAAGCGCGCGAACTCCGAAACTGGAACCACCCAGGCGGCAGGAACGGGGAGGTCGCTCATTGCGAGGCGAGCCAGATTGGCCGCCTTGCCGCCGACGGCCGACGCATCGAGCTTCGCAGCTTCGTGGAGGGTGATGATCGTGTCGTCAGGCACGCGAGCCTCCCATGCCTCCCACGTGGTGAGTATTCCCGGTTGCCCGTTGACGGAACGTCAGCCGTGCGGTATTGATGAACATATGAACACACGCTCAGATAACAGACAAGTTGTAGAGTGCGCCGACGGGTGCGACGTGACCCTGGTTGACGCCGATGCTGTACGAGACGCCAAAGCCGCACTCCCGGCCACGGCTTGCCTCAAGGTGATGGCGGACATCTTCTCCGCGCTTGCGGATCCCACGCGACTGAAAATCCTCTCGGCGCTCGCCGAACGCGATCTGTGCGTGTGTGACCTTGCTGAGGTCAGTGGCGTAAGCCAGTCCGCAGTCAGTCATCAGCTCCGTTTGTTGCGGGACCGGGACCTCGTGGTGTTTTCCCGTGACGGGAGGCGCGCGGTCTACACCCTCTCAGACGCCCACGTCGCCACACTCCTCGAACAGGGACGCGAACATGCGGGTGAGAGGGCGTGAGCACCGCCGAGTCGACATCTGTCGCGACAGCAATCTACCGGCTGATCGGACTTGATTGACCGGATTGCGCGCGCACCGTGGGTGCGGCGGTAGAGCGGGTCGCGGGAGTGGTGAGTGCCGAGGTCAACTTTGCCAGCGGCACCATGGTGCTTGAGTACGACCCCGCTACCGACCCCCGCGAGCGGGCACTCGAGATCGTGCGGGCGACTGGACACCGTGTCGAACCGCTCGCCGGTGTGCGGACCGTTGAGAGTCCGACACCCACGTCATGGTGGACCCAGTACGGACACCTCGCATCGACTATCGCGTCGGGTGGACTGCTCGCGCTTGCGTGGGGAGTTGGGCTTGCGCATTTCCCGGGCGCTTCCTTTGTCGAGGTTGCCCTGTACGTGCTTGCGATCGCGACGGGGGGGTGGCTCGTCGTGCGTCGCGCGATCGTCTCATTGCGTGCACGTTCACTCGACATGAATGTACTGATGACGGTCGCGGTCATCGGTGCCGCTCTGATCGGCGAGTGGGCAGAAGGAGCGCTGGTAGTATTCTTGTTCGCCTTCGGGGGGATGCTCGAGTCCCGCTCGCTCGAGCGCACGCGACGTTCGATCCGCGACCTCATGGACCTTTCCCCCCCGGTTGTACGCGTTATTGAAGAGGGGCGTGAGATCGAGCGCCTTGCGGCCGATGTTGTTCCCGGCACCTTGGTGCGCGTCCGTCCCGGTGAACGGCTGGCCCTCGACGGCGAGGTCGTCCGGGGATCGTCCGCGCTCGACGAGAGTCCGATCACAGGTGAGTCACTGCCGGTCGAAAAGGGTCCGGATGACCCGGTCTGGGCTGGCTCCCTTAACACGTCAGGGGTTCTTCAGATCCGCGTCACCGCTCGCGCGCAGGACTCCACGTTGGCGCACATCATCTACCTTGTAGAAGAAGCGCAGGCCTCCAAGGCACCGGTACAGCGGCTTGTTGACCGCTTCAGTTCCGTATACACCCCAACCGTGATCGCGCTTGCGGCGTGTGTGGCCCTCGTTCCCCCAATTGCGGGAATGCTTGCCGGACAGCAGTGGGGTGGTTTCGACGAGTGGTTTTACCGAGCGCTTGTCATGCTTGTGGTCGCGTGCCCATGTGCGCTCGTGATCTCAACACCGGTCTCGATCGTATCGGCGATCACGCGTGCAACACGTGATGGCGTGCTCGTCAAGGGAGGCGCGCACCTCGAGACTGCCGCCCGGGTCAAGGCAGTCGCATTTGACAAGACGGGAACACTCACGCGCGGCTTACCAGAGGTTGTTGATGTAATCGCGCTGCGGGGTGCGGCTGTGTCTCGGATCCTGGAAACGGCCGCGGCACTCGAAGGTTTATCGACACATCCGCTCGCATCAGCGGTTGTCCGAGCCGCTCGCGGGGATGAGGGCAGCGTCACTCAAGCGTCTTCTGTTCCGGCGGGCGAGGAGGTGAGCGGTTTTGAGGATATTCCTGGCCAAGGAGTAAGCGGTGTTATCGCGGGTACCCGGTATGCCGTGGTAAGCCCCGGATGGGCGGCCGCGCATGGCGTTCTCGACCAGACCGCTCAAGCAGAGGTGGAGGGTTTGGAGAGTAACGCGCGCACTGTGCTCGTCGTAGTCGCCGACGGAAGCGCCATCGGACTCATCGGCGTGGCTGACGAGGTACGTGCGGAGTCACCCGCAACGGTTGAGGCGCTTGGCGATCTCGGCATACAGCACGTCGTTATGATTACTGGCGATAATGACCGGACAGCCGCGGCGGTGGCGCGCTATGCGGGCGTACGGGAGTACCTAGCACGTCTCCTCCCCGCCGAGAAGGTCGACGCGGTTCGCGCGCTCAAAGACCGCTACGGCACTGTGGTGATGGTCGGCGACGGGATCAACGACGCTCCCGCGCTCGCCGCCGCCGATCTTGGCATTGCCATGGGTGCGGCCGGAAGCGACACCGCGCTCCAGACCGCAGACGTCGCGCTGATGTCCGATGACCTCACCCAGGTGCCGCGCTTCCTCGACTTGGGGCGGCGCACGGTCAGAATCATTAAGCAGAACATCGCCACTTCCATCGTGATCAAGTTTGCGGTGCTTGGCCTGGCAGCGAGTGGACATGCGACACTATGGATGGCCGTGTTTGCGGACACCGGAGTGTCGCTGCTCGTGATTCTCAACGGAATGCGTTTGTTGCGGGACCGCCGTCATAAGTGGAGGACTTCCGGACCTCAAGTGGAAGGTACTTCGTGAGCTAGAGTTCGTGTAGTGCGGAGACTCCCGGAGACGGGGAGAGAAAGCCGCGAGGAAAGCGACGTGTACAGCGACAGGGAGCGATGCTGAGTGGACAGCGAGCGGTTCATGAGGTTTATGGCGGCGTGGGCGCTCGTACATGAGACCGCCGACGACGGCTGGAAGGCCGCGGTCGCAAGGGGAAGCGGGCAGGAACCCACAGAGATGAAGGAGGGTCCGGAGGCATTCGTCGACGGGCTCTCGGCCATGATTGCAGAGGAAAAGGAGCGCCTGAAGACTGAGCTCGCTGAGGGCCGCGACGGATCGGGCGGAACCACCGGCGCACTGGCCGAGAAACTCGATGGTCTCACGTTTGAAATGGGCGAGTTGCGTGGTCGCATCGAGACGCTGCAGGCTTCGATCGACGCGCTCGCGGCTGCAGCGGACGTCGATCGCCGCTGATGTCACGCCGCTCGCGCAGAGTCGTCACGTCACTAGCTCGCCATCTCGTCCGCGCAAGCGTTGAGGCGCGCCTCGGCACGAGTTCGCGATCGCGTCGCAGGGCCGCGTTCGCGCGCGCGACGCGGCTTGCGCTCGAAGAGCTTGGGCCAGTGTTTATCAAACTCGGGCAGGTCGCTTCGGTGCGGCCGGATGTGCTCCCGCCGGAGTTCATCTTCGAGCTGGAGCGTTTGCAGGATGCGTGCCCTCCGGTCGCGTTTGCCGACATCGAACGCGCGGCGAGCCGCTCGCTCGGTCGGCCCCTTGCTGACGCGTACGCTGAGTTCGACCCGGTGCCGGTTGCGGCAGCCTCGATCGCTCAGGTTCATCGTGCCACGCTGGCACGCGATGTGCGGCCGGTGTTCGGCGCGGTGCTGCCAAAAGGTACCACGGTTGCGGTCAAGGTAGTCCGGCCGGAAGCCGCCGCGAGTATCGCGGCCGATCTGGTCGAGGCGCGTCGGCTGATCGCGCGAGCGCACCGCTTCGGCCTCAAGCGATACCTTGACGCACCGAGTCTGCTCGAGGAGTTTGCCGCGTCGCTCGACAGTGAGCTTGATCTGCGAAACGAGGGGCGGGTAGCTGACAGGTTCGCGTTTGACTTCCGAGACGACCCGCTCGTTTTCGCGCCTCGCGTCGCGTGGCCCCTGACCACCCGATCCGTACTGACGATGGAGTTTGTCGATGGGTGGCGCCTCACCGAACTTGATGACGCCGTTCGGAAGGGGATCGACGCGTACAAGCTTGCCCTGCACGGTGCGGAGGTCTTCATGCGGCAGGTGCTTGTCATCGGCCGGTACCACGCCGATCTCCATCCAGCAAACCTCTTTGTCACGCCTGATTCGCGGATATGCTATCTCGACTTCGGGATCGTGGGGGTGACGCGCCCAGAGGACCGTCTCGCCATCGCGCAGGTGCTCGCGGCGACGGTGTACCGCGACGCCGATCGCGCCCTGCGTTACTCGGCCGAGCTCGGGCTTGTGGTCCCACCGGAGCGTGAAGCAGAGGTGCGCTCGCGGGTCAACGCGCTGATGGAGCGCACATTGGGAGATGGCGGACACCCGGCGGATGTGCGAGGGTTTGCGATTGGCTTCCTCGGCGTGATGGCTGACTCCCGCGTTCCTATCCCACCAGGATATGGTCTACTCGTAAAAGCGCTCGTTACAGTCGAGGGCGTCGCGCGGGCGATCTATCCCGAGATTGACATCGCGCAAGCGGCGCGACCTTTCGCGACGAAGCTCATAGCGGCCGAGATGACGCGTCCCGCGCGCATCGCCGAGCGTGTTCCGGGCGCGCTGCGGGCGGCCTTGAGGGAGTACGTGCGATAGGCTAGACAGGTCGCCGCTACCCGGAAAGCGGTGTGGCCCGGGCGTTTAAGTCTGACTCGGCCAGAGTCTCATTCAGGCTCCCGCTGCGGTACCCCTCGAGATCCTGCGCCACGAACGCGAAGCCGACGTCGCGCAGCGCCAAGGCCATCTCACCACGCCGGGACCACGCGTGCTCCATCTCGTCAGGGTCGACCTCTACGCGCGCGACATCACCGTGCGCGCGTACGCGGAACTGCACAAGCCCGAGAGCGCGGAGTGCTGCCTCCGCATCAGCCACTCGGCGAAGACCCGCCTCGGTTATCGCCTCACCGTACGGAAATCGCGACGCGAGACACGCCATCGACGGTTTGTCCCAGTTGGGCAAAGTGAGCATTTGGGCTATCTCGCGCACATCCGCTTTCGTCATCCCGACGGCTTGTAGCGGACTGATGACCCCGTACTCCTTGGCGGCCCTACTGCCTGGCCTGTAGTCATCCAAATCATCGAGGTTCGAGCCGTCAGCCACGTGGGCAAGACCACGGCTGTCCGCGAGGGTGCGCAGCAGGCCGAAGAGCTCAACCTTACAGTGGTAGCAGCGGTCCGGGGTGTTTGCGCGGAACTGCGGGTCGACGAGCTCGTGGGTCTCGACGGCGTGCACCGCGAATCCGAGCTCTCGGGCAAGCCGTTTGGCCTCCGTCGCCTCAGACTCGGGATACGTGTCTGAGCTGGCAAGTACGGCGAGGCACCGTCTCCCAAGGACAGCGTTCGCCGTGAACGCGAGCAGTGTGGAGTCGATTCCGCCCGAGTACGCTACAAGCAAAGTGCCGAGACCGGCGATGTGCTCGCGCAGGTGGTCGTATTTCGCGGAAGCGTCCAAACGGTGTCCCCCAGAGGTGAGCAGGTTTCAAGTATAGCGCGAGTAGGAGGGTGCGTGGGGGAATCACGAATGCCGCGGCCCGGGGTGTCTAGCCTGGACGAGGTGTCCGGAGACAGTCTCCGTTCTCGCACATGTGGTTAGCGAAGCGCGCTGCGGTGAAGAGATAGTCTGAGAGTCGATTGACAAAGGCGAGAACACCGGGTTCCACTGGTTCGCATGCCGCAAGATCGAGCACCCGGCGTTCGGCGCGCCGGATGACGGCCCTGGCCATATGAAGGCGTGCGGCTGGTTCGCACCCGGCGGGCAGCACAAAGCGGGAGATTTCGCCCACGGATGCCGTCATCGTGTCGATGGCGGTCTCGAGACGTGCCGTATCCGCCGCGGTGATGCTGGGGACACGCCCGCTCACTGACTCGTGGGGCGTGGCTAGGACGCTTGAGCAATCGAACAGGCGATTTTGTGCGAAAGCGAGCTCCGCGTCGAGCGCAGTGAGGGACGGCTCGTTCTGAATCGAAGCGCGAGCGAAACCGATCGCGCAGTTGGCCTCGTCTATCGTCCCGTACGCTTCAACCCGGACATCGTTCTTGCGTACGCGGGTTCCGTCTGCGAGTGAGGTCTCTCCGGTGTCTCCGTGTCGCGTGTAAATGGGGCCTGTCATGGATAGTCCTCCTTGGACGGCGGCGCGCACGTCTTGCCGAGTTGGGGTCAGAGAGCTTCTGAGCCGCGTTCGCCGGTACGGATACGTACGGCTCCCTCACAGTCGTAGATGAATATCTTCCCGTCGCCGATTATCCCCGTGCGCGCAGCTTCAATGATTGCCTGTTCGACGCGGGGAGCCAGTTCATCATCGACCACCAGCTCGATCTTGATTTTGGGTCTAAAGTCGACGGCGTACTCGGCCCCTCGGTAGATTTCCGTGTGCCCTTTTTGACGGCCGTACCCCTTGACTTCGTATGTCGTAAGTCCAGTCACGCCGAGGGCGTTCAGGGTGTCCCTTACGCGCTCAAGTTTGCGGGGCTTGATGATGGCCTCGATCTTCTTCATTACTCGCAGTCCTTTCTCACGTAGTGTGGAGCGAGTTGTGCGAATACTGGCGCCAAGCATGATCGATCCGTCCGCCGCCTACCACACGTACCCTCGCTCGGCGTGCTCAGAGCGATCGCACCCGTTCTCCTCGGCATCTTCATCGACGCGCAGCCCGATAGTGGCATCGATAAGCTTGAGTATCACGGCGCTGGCGACGAACGAGAACACGATGGTCGCGCCGACACCGACCGCTTGTTCGAGTATGAGTGCGGCGCGGCCCTCCGCCAGTGTCGGAGCGAGACCTGGGGCGATGAGTGCTGTCGCGAAGACGCCGGTTAGGAGCGCGCCGACTGTCCCGCCAACACCGTGAATCCCCACGACATCGAGCGCGTCATCGAACCCGAGACGTTCTTTGAGGGAGATTCCCAGGAAACAGAGCGCGCCTGCGGCAAGGCCTATCGCCATGCCAGCCATCGGTGTGACGAACCCGGCTGCGGGCGTGATGCCGACGAGTCCCGCAACCGCACCGGACGCGGCTCCGAGTGTCGTGGGCTTGCCTCGCTTGAGCGATTCCATGGCGAGCCATCCAAGCATGCCGCAGGCGGCGGCAAGGTGCGTAGCGAGGAGAGCCGTCCCCGCGAGTTCGTTGGCGGCGAGCGCGGATCCGGCGTTGAACCCGAACCAGCCGAACCACAGCATGCCTGTGCCGAGAACGGTCATTGGGAGGTTGTGTGGTGTGAAGTCTGCACTACCGTTGCCATTGCCATTGCGCTTGCCGAGAGCGAGGGCGCCTGCGAGCGCTGCCGCCGCCGAGGCGATGTGCACGACAGTACCGCCCGCGAAGTCGAGAGCCCCCCGTTCGTAGAGCCAGCCGCCGCCCCAGACCCAATGAGCGAGCGGTGCGTAGACCACAATGCTCCACACGCCGATGAAGACGGCGTACGCACTGAACTTCATGCGTTCGGCGAGGGCTCCTGAGATGAGCGCGGCTGTGATTACCGCGAACATTCCTTGGAAGGCGACAAAGACCGGCGTTGGAATTGTGCCGGTGACGCCACCAATCGTGTCTGCAAGAGCGAGGTGGCCGAAGCCGCCTATAAGCGCGCCTAGCTCCCACTCGGCCGAACCGAAGGCGATTGTGTAGCCGATGAGCGCCCAGGTCACAGAGACGATGCCCATAGCGAATAGGGAGTGCATCATCGTCGAAAGCACGTTCTTGGATCGAACGAGTCCTCCATAGAACAGCGCGACCCCCGGCACCATAAAGAGTACCAACGCTGTGGACATGAGGACGAATGCGGTATCCCCGTGATCGATCGCTGTCATGTGGCCCCTTCCAATCCTTGTCGCGCGCATCCGGCCGAAAGTGGCGGTCAACTGAATGCGACATCCCTAAGCGTTGAGGAGAGGCTATGGGAGTAAGGTTTCTCGGGTGTTTCCCGTCGATGTCCGAGGCGTGAAACTTGGGAGAGAGTCGGCTATGCTGTCGCAATGGTCACAAGCTCCGGAATGTAGCCCCTTCGGACAATCCCGTGCCCGATGCCCTCGCGGGTCAGGGCGCGAGTCTGGTGACCAACTCAGAAGGAGGCGATGGATGAGGCACTCCCCATACAAGGTCGTGGCCGGTCCAGAAGGATTCCTGCCACCCGCCGCGGCTACGATGGGGGTCACGCTCCCTGATCCCGGTCACGCGATTTTGGAAGGGGCGTCCGTTGCTCCCGATGTCGCGATGGAAGCAATCGTGGACAAGCTACTTTCGGCTGCTAATCCGGTGTTCTTTCCCGGCCCGCTCATCCTTTGGGACTGGAAGCCAGGGGTAGCGGAGAAGGCGGTAGCGCTCAAGGCTCTTGCCGAGGCTGTCGGTGCGAAGATCATTCCAATGCCGGATTATCGCCCCAAGTACCCGATGATCGATCCGGCCGTCGAGGTCAATCCCAACCACCCAAACCTGACGATCTGGCACAACAAGATCGACGTGTGCCTATTCATCGGCGTTCACTGCCACTACGCCAACGTGGCTCTTAAGATCATCCGGGGTGGCACAAGCTGCTACACGATCGCTTTGTGTGCCGAGGCCGGTCATGAAGACGCGATGATCTCTCTGCGCGACGCCGGGATCGAACACCTCGGACGTCTGCGAGAGATGGTGCTCGAGTCAAAATGCGAGGTAGCTCGATGAGCACGATCAGCCGGACCTCCATACGCATGTCTGGGCTCGGCGGGCAGGGGGTCGTCACCGCGGCGCACATCCTGGGCGGAGCGGCGAACAGAGATGGTTTGGAAAGTGTGGTCAACCCCTTCTTTGGAGCAGAGAAACGCCTGGCGCCGGCGGAAAGTTACGTCCGGATCTCCACCGAGAGGATCTTCGAAAAAGGTGAGGTGCTTCGTCCGGACATCATCATGATCTTCCATCCGCACGTGATAACGATGGGCAAGTGCTACACCATGCCTTTTTTCGACGGCTTGCAGGAGAACGGTGTCCTGCTGATCAATTCGGAAGAACCGCTTGCGCTGCCTAAGGAGGATCTCGAGCGCCTGAGCCGCTTGGGAGCGAAGCTGTACTACGTGCCAGCAACCACGCTTGCGATGCAGGTCACGGGGTCGGAGTTGTCAACCAATATCGCCATGCTCGGTGGTGTGTACGGAGTCCGGAACCTGACTTCGACAGAAGCGCTGAGAGAGTCCATGTCGGAGCGATTTGGCGGTGGCAGATTTGTCGCGTCAGGCACCACCGCCGCGCTTGATGAGGCGGTCAGGAGCAAGTTCGCTAAGGTCAGCCAGATGATCGAGAAGAATATGGAGCTGATTGAGGCTGCTGGATCAGCGGTCTGGGAGTGCCGTGTCGCGGATCAGGAGGATAGCCTTGCGCACTTGTGATCATGGACACAGCAACCCTGTTCAGTGCCTGTTGTGCGGCCCGCGAGAAGCAGGGTTCATCACCGGAAGCGAGGCCGTGGCAGAGGCGGTCAAGCGCGCGTCGGTTGACATGGCGATCGCGTATCCGATCACGCCACAGTCGGAGAGTATGCATCTTGTGGGAGAACTGTTTGCACAGGGCTACATCAAGGACTACTACCGGGCGGAAAATGAGTTTGCGGTCATGGCCGCGGTCCACGGCGCGGCTTTGGGCGGCGGGAGGGTGTTCACCGCCACGAGCGGACCAGGCACCCTGCGGGCCATGGAGATGTTCCCGGTATGGGCTGGCGCCAGGCAGCCGATCGTCTGCGCGTTCATGTGTCGCGGCGTCTCACTTCCCCCGTCGATCCAACCCGAGAACATCGAGATGGGGATGTTGCTCGACACGGGCATGCTCATGTTTCACGCGGAGAACGGACAAGACCTCTTCGACATGATCTTGCAGGCGTATCTAGTCGCCGAGCAGCCCGAGGTCCACCTGCCCGCGGGTGTCTTTGTCGACGGCTTTTTCGTCACCCACACCAAAGAAGAAGTCCTCCTCCCCGCGGAGGAGTGTACGCTCGCGCCGTACGATCCTGGGTGCTCACCTGTGCCGGTGTTCGACATGGAGACCCCGCCGATGCGCATCACTCGCGACCCGTTGCTAAACAAGAGTAACTTCATCAGTGGCTCGGCTAATGCCAGCTGGCATCAGGAGGTGTTAGCGGCCGCCGAGCGGGCCCGTAAGCATATCGACAGGTACATGGGAGGATTGATCGACGTCGAGAATCCGGATGCCAGTGTGCTCATCGTCGCCTCCGGCACCGCCGTGTCCCAGTCTCGCGAAGCGCTACGCCTGCTGCGGGATGATGGGATTGACGCGGGGCTCATCAAGGTCAAGTCGATACGGCCCTTCCCCGCGGAGGAGTTGACGGAGGCTACCGAGCGGGCTGAGATCATCGTCGTGCCCGAGTTCAACGCCGGTGGCTGGCTAGCAAGGGAGGTCAAGTCGACTCTCGATCGCAACCGCCGTGTCGTTGCGGGGCCGCGCGTCTTCGGAGGCATGAGCATGCCGCCGTGGCTGATTGTCGATGAAGTGAAAGCGGCCATGGCGGGCACAACGCCCGAGAGAAGAGCTTAGGCATGTCGAAGAAGATCATCACCCCCGTTCCGGTCCTCGCCGATATCCTTCCCGCTGAGTACCGTGACCTGGTCGAGGACGGTCCGCACGGAAGGTCTCTCGGAGTCAAAGATCTCGGCACGTTCAAAGAGCTGACCGAGGAACACCCCCACTGCGCCGGTTGCGGCGTTTCACTCGGCGTGCGTCTGGCGGTCGCCTCGCTGCCCTCGCCGGAGGATACGCTCGTGGTTGGAACGCCCGGTTGCTCGTTCTTTTCGCTGGCGCAAACCGCGCTGAACTACTCGAACACCGCATTTGGCAATCAGAACGCCGTTGCGTCCGGACTCAAGCGGATGCTCCAGATTCGCTATCCGTCACACGCGAAAGATGTGGTGGTGATGGTAGGTGACGGCGGCATCGCCGACATAGGGCTGGATATGACGCTGCACTCTTGGTTTCGGGGTGAGAAGATAACCACCGTCATGCTCGACAACGAGGTGTACGGTAACACTGGCGGACAAGAGAGCGGCATGTCTCCGCAGGGTCAGGTGTTTCACATGGCGCCCAAGGGCAAGCGCTTCGCCAAGATTCCCGTGTTCGAGATCGCGAAGACCTCGGGTTGCGCCTACGTGGCCAAGGTGACGGTAGCCAGTCCTCGACGGCTCGGCGATGTTGTTCGCAGAGCCGTGCTCGTCGCGCGGGAGATCGGGCCCACCTACGTGCAGATTTACACGCCTTGCCCCACTAACCTGAAGTTTTCGCCCGCCGACACTATCACGGTGGCGAAGAAAGCCCAGGAGGGCGCGTACGCATTCGAAGAGTTCATGACCGAGGAAGCTGCGGAGCTGCTGAACATCGAACATCGCTGACACTGGAGCCGTATCCTCGTGAATCGTTTGATCGACACTGGGTTCCCGGTGCCGCTGCCGGGTTCATCCGAGCCTTCGGCGTACCGCGGCACCCGCGTCGCGCTCCTTACTCAGCACGGCAAGGAGCGAGTGATTGCGCCGGTGCTCGCGTCAGCGCTTCACTGTCACATTGAGCTGGTCGAAGGGTTTGACACTGACCGGCTCGGCACATTTACGAGGGATGTTCCTCGTGACGGCACGCAAATCGAAGCCGCTCGCAAGAAGGCGCGTATCGGCATGGAGCTTTCCGGGATGAGCCACGGACTTGCCAGCGAAGGCAGTTTCGGTCCGGACCCATTCACGGGGCTGCTTCCCTGGAACACGGAGGTCATCGTCTTTCTCGATGACGTTCTCGGGATCGAGGTCATAGGCAGCGCTCGAGGTCATGCTGTCAGCGCCCACCGGGTAGTCGTGGGCTGGGAGGAGATCGAGGCGTTTGCCCGCAGCGTGGATTTCCCCGCCCATCAGCTCGTGGTGAGGCCGGAGGACTCGGAGGATCCGCGTATCCTGAAAGGAGTAACGGACTGGGCGGCGCTCAAAGCGGGACATTCTTGGGCGGCCCGGCTGTCCGCTGACGGACGAGTGTTCGTCGAGGTAGACCTTCGGGCGCACGCTAACCCGACACGCATGGCTGTTATTCGCAGTGCCGCCGAAGACTTGGCTGCGCGGCTCGTCTCTGTCTGCCCTGAGTGCGGCGCACCGGGTTTTGGGACGGTTGAGCGCGTAGCTGGGCTTCCGTGCAGTGAATGCGGTGCGCCAACGCGCGAGACCAAGGCCGAGGTGTGGGCGTGCGTGAGGTGCGCGCATCGGATAGTCCGCGATCGGCCCGGCCACTCGTACGCCGATGCGGGTGTTTGCGATCACTGCAACCCGTAAGCCGCGGTCTGGCTTCGGAAGTCTTCAATCCTTCATTGGAAATGCCGATGTTTTAGGGTAAGGCGTTGATGAGGGCGATGCCTGTCGCCGTGCCAAGGGGCCTCCAAATGATGCGACACATGGTGGATACGCCAATGGGAAGGAAGCGGGCTCAACGCGCAACGCGTTGGTGCACGTTGGCGTTCACCGCGATCACTCTTCTGGGGGTCGCGCTGCTGTTCTCGGATTCGGCGCACGCGCACGAACCCTCCGTCAAACCCGCTACGGCGTCCTCGTCGCTTACCTTACGGCCGTCGATTGATGGCGGTCGCATGGTCTACGTGTCGAGCGAGGGCTCATTTAGCAGTATCTGGGTGAGAGATCTTGCTTCAGGTGCTTCGCGCAGGTTGTCAGGTTCGTGGAGTTCACACGCACCTGACATTCATGCAGACCGCGTTGTGTGGGAGGAGCTGCGTGAAAAAGGCAGCGTGATTGTGTTGCACGATATGGAGACAGGGGCAAGCGAGCCGATCTCTGCCGGTCCGCACGACCACGCGCCCGTCGTTTGGGGCGATCGCGTGGTCTGGACTCGGGAGTACGGCACGTACGGTGAGTTGATCGAGTACAGTATTCGAAGCGGCGCGATTGCGCCTCGCGTGACCGTCGAAATGGGTACCACCTCGGACTTGCGCGAAGACACACTCATCTACGCGTCAAGCGGCACGATGGAACGGCTCGATCTGGCGAGCGGAAGACGCTCCCGTCTGCCGGGGGCGTTGCAGGGCGCCGAGTGGCCCTCAATCTACGGGAACATGGTAGCGTACGCCACATGGGAGCACGGATTGAGTCAAGTGCACGTCTTGGACACGGTGACTGGCGTTTCGCATCCAATCGTATACGGCCTGTCGTGCGCGTACGCTCCGGCGCTCTCTCATGAGCTGATCGCCTGGGAGTCGTACGGCCCTGGAGCACGGGTCGAGGTTAGAGTCTCCCACCTGCCGACCTCGTTCAAGCAGGTGAGTGAGGACGCGTTCGCTCCCTCGGCACGCGGCGCCGCCGCGATGATTGAAAGCATTGCATGCGTCGCGCGGATGCTTGGCTCGATGCCCGCCGGGATGATAGCCCGCATCTTCGGGTGAGCGCGCGTTCGTTGGTGTGGCGGGGTAGAATAGAGACTTGCCCGGATTCCCCTCTTCCGCGTAAGGCAGGTCGCACTCCGTGTCACTCGAATCGATCTCAATCCGAGGCGCCCGCGAGCACAACCTCAAAGGCTTCGACCTCGACATCCCGCGCGACAAACTGATCGTCATCACCGGACTCTCGGGTTCCGGCAAGTCCTCGCTCGCCTTTGACACGATATACGCCGAGGGACAGCGTCGATACGTAGAGTCCCTCTCGGCGTATGCGAGACAGTTCCTCGGGCAGATGAACAAGCCAGACGTGGAGAACATCGAGGGGTTGTCGCCAGCCGTTTCGATCGACCAGAAGACAACCAGCAAAAACCCGCGCTCGACCGTGGGAACGGTTACAGAGATCTACGACTACCTGCGCTTGCTCTACGCGCGGGTGGGTATCCCGCACTGCCCGATCTGTGGTCGCCCGATCGAACGGCAGACCTCGGACCAGATCGTGGACCGCATCCAGGAACTTGAAGATGGCACGAAGTTTCAGGTGCTTGCACCGGTCATCAAGGGACGCAAAGGCGAGCACGGCAAGCTCTTTGAGGAGTTGAGGCGCGAGGGATTCACGAGGGTCCGGGTCGATAGGGAGAGGCGGACACTCGACGAGGTGATCTCTCTCGACAAGAAGTACAAGCATGACATTGAAGTGGTGGTTGATCGTCTCGTGATGAAGGACGGCGTGCGAGGGAGGCTCGCGGACAGCGTCGAGACCGCGTTGCGCCTTGCCGGTGGTAGCGTCCTCGTTGTGGTGGAAGGGGGCGAGGAACTCTCGTTCTCGCAGGCCCTCGCGTGCCCAGTGCACGGAGTGTCAATGGCTGAGCTCGCGCCGAGGGACTTCTCATTCAACAGCCCTTACGGCGCGTGCCCTGAGTGCGCCGGTCTGGGGTCTCGGCTCGAAGTCGATGCGGATCTCGTGGTGCCCGACGGTTCGCGCTCACTAGCTCAAGGCGCGATCAAGCCGTTTTCGAGCGGTACCAACTACTACCCGCAACTCGTCGCAGCGGCGGCGAAGCACATCGGCGTGCCCACTGATGTTCCCTGGAACGATCTGCCTGAAAACGCGCGCGCTGCGCTGCTCGAGGGATTGGGCGATGAGCGTATTCGTATCGATTACTTCACGCGCGATGGGCGTGAGACGCATTGGTACTCGCGGTACGAGGGCGCGCTCGCCAGCGTCATGCGCCGCTTCGAAGAAAGCGAGAGCGAGGCGGTCAAAGAGAAGCTTGAGGAGTACATGGCGCTTACGCCGTGCAAGACGTGTCGCGGAGCGCGGCTCAGACCGGAGATACTTGCGGTGACGTTTGGTGGACTAGATATCCACTCGGTAACGACGATGAGCGCGAAGACTTCTCTCAAATTTTTCGAGGGAGTGGAGCTTACCGAGCGCGATGAGCGCATTGCGCGGCGCGTCATTAAAGAGATCGTCGAGCGCTTGCGTTTTCTCGTCGACGTAGGCCTCGACTACCTCACTCTCGAGCGTGCGACCGCGACACTCTCGGGGGGCGAGGCACAGCGGATACGGCTCGCGACACAGATCGGCTCGGGTCTCATGGGAGTGCTCTACATCCTTGATGAGCCTTCGATCGGGTTGCACCAGCGTGACAACGCCCGTCTCATCGCAACGATGGAGCGGTTGCGCGACCTCGGCAACACGGTCATCGTCGTCGAGCACGATGAGGAGACGATCCGAGCCGCGGACTTTGTCATCGACATGGGTCCGGGCGCGGGTGAGCATGGCGGAGAAATCGTCTGTGTAGGCACGCCGAGCGAGGTGCTTGAGTGTCATGAGTCACTTACGGCGGCGTACCTTTCTGGTCGCAGATCCGTCCCTGTACCGGGAAGGCGGCGCAAGCCGGGCAGGGGAGCGATCGTGTTGCGCGGAGCGGCTGCGAACAACCTCAAAGGAGTCGACCTCGAGATACCGCTCGGCTCACTCACGCTCGTGACGGGAGTCTCCGGGTCGGGCAAATCGTCGCTTGTCACCGATACGCTGGCGCCGGCACTCGTCAACCGTGTGCACCGTGCGCGCCGCAGGACAGGCACGTTCGAGAGTATCGAAGGGCTTGAGGCGGTTGACAAGGTCGTCGACATCGATCAGTCGCCCATAGGACGCACTCCTCGCTCGAACCCAGCGACGTACACGGGCGTGTGGGACGATGTCCGGGCGCTCTTTGCGTCTACCCCAGAGTCACGTGCGCGCGGTTACGCGCCGGGACGTTTCAGTTTCAACGTCAAAGGCGGGCGGTGCGAAGCGTGTAAGGGCGACGGGCAGATCAAGATAGAGATGCACTTCCTGCCAGACGTGTATGTGCCGTGCGAGGTCTGCAAAGGCGCACGCTACAACCGCGAAACGCTACAGGTGACCTATCGCGGCAAGACGGTGACCGAAGTGCTCGACATGACGGTCGAAGAGGCGCTCCACTTCTTCGAGAACATCCCGCCGATCAAGCGAAAATTGCAGACGCTCTACGATGTGGGTCTTGGCTATCTGCGGCTCGGCCAGCCCGCGACCACGCTATCTGGCGGAGAGGCGCAGCGGGTCAAACTCGCGAGTGAGCTCCAGCGCCGTTCGACAGGGCGGACGTTTTACATTCTCGATGAGCCCACGACGGGCTTGCACTTCGATGATGTCAGGCAGCTGCTCAACGTGTTGCAACGCCTCGTGGAGGGTGGCAACACCGTCCTCGTCATCGAGCATAACCTCGACGTTATCAAGAGCGCCGACTATGTGATCGACCTCGGCCCCGAGGGCGGAGACGCGGGAGGCGAGATCGTTGTGGCGGGCACGCCCGAGGAAATCGCCGCGTGCGCTGGGTCGCACACGGGCCGTTTCCTTGCGCCGGTGCTTGCGGGCGGCCCAGCGACAGTGATGCCGGAGAGAGGCGATGGTGGCGCGAAGGGTGCGTGACGGAGCCACGCCGAGCGGAGGCTGTGTGGCGAGCACCGGATGTGATGGGCGGGCGGTTAGGACGCGCCGCCGGAGTGCGGTCGCGGCCGTGGCGCTCGTGTTCGTGCTCGTCGCCGCAGCGGCGGTTCAGACCCGTTGGTTCGGCTCGCCCGATCCGCTCGCGCCCTCTTCTCCCGCTGAGGCGGTCGCCCGATCGGCGCGTCTCGCCGGTCTCGGGAACGCGGAAACATCCCGGCATGCGGACGTCGCACGGGTGGAGGTCGAGATTGCGCAACTGTCGGTGCGAGCGGACATCGAGATCGCGTATCAGGCGATGTTCGCTACCCTCGTCTCGGCATGGCCGGCCGCAGAAGAGTACGCCGTGACTCTGGTGTGGCGTGGCCAGGTCATCGTCGAGCTTCACGGAAATGGGGAGATGGTGAGGGCTGCCACTCTCAACGACGATGCACGTGCTCTGATCCGTGCGGTCGAGGTCGCGCGGATTGGAAATGCCTACGCGGAATTTATTCCAGTCGATCAGGCGGCCGATCTTGCAGCGGCCGCAACTGAGCGAGACGGTACTCGCGGTGCCTACCTCGATGCGAAGAACCGCGCGGCGGGGTTGCTCGGCGATGGGGGAGTTCTCGGAGCGGCGGCCGGGCGGCTTGCGGATCTCACGGATCAGATGCGCCAGGACTCACCCGGCATCGCTGCTCCGCGGCCCGGCGACAGTGCGTTTGAACTCCACGCCGCGCGCGCGACATCGGCGCTCTCCGCGCTCGAGGGAGCTAACGGCCTGGTCGAAGGTGCGGCCGAGCTTCGGGGCTGGCTCGTCGAGACGGCTCCTGACGCGTCTCGCGAGGAGGTCGCGTTGGCACGCGGCTGGGCGGCGGTTGCTGAGGCGCTCGCAGCGCCGGAGCCTCTCGGTTCGGTGCTTGCGGATGCGCATGCGCTCGCGCAGGAGGTCGCGAGCGCGTCACTCGTGCCCGGGGCGGTGTCAGACGCGGTGCTTGTCGCGGCGCAGGATCCTGGCGCGCCCGAGGCCGGGCGCATGATCGATCTCTTTGAGCGCGTTCCCGCTGTGGATTGGGCGCTGTGGTCCTCCGCGCTCCCGCTACCGGCTCGCGTCTTCGAACGGGCTGGGATGGGCGGTACGGTACCGCCAACGCTTACGTGGTCCGACCCCGCTGATGGCGCAACCCGCAGCGTACAGCCGGAGGTCTGGACGGGCTACCGCCGTGCCGACGGGCGCATATACTGGAGGGCGGGCATCGACGGAGATGTCGCCCTCACCGACACGTCGCTTCTCGGCTGGGGCTTTTCGACCCGCCGGGCCGCGCTCGTCGACGCGGCTGATGTCGGGAGGGTACTTGCGACCTTCCCGTTGGAGTGACGCGATGAGTGAAACGATGCCCACGCTCATCGAAGAGGTCTCCAGGGTCCCTGACGGACCTGGCGTCTACCTGTGGAAGGACGACGCGGGCGCGGTACTCTACGTGGGCAAGGCGAAGTCGCTTCGCAAGCGGATGAAGCAGTACGTTCTCGGCCAGGACGACCGCGAGAAGGTGCCGCTCCTCATGGCGCAGGCGACCACTTTCGACTACGTTGTCACCCGCACAGAAGTCGAGTCGCTCATCCTCGAGAAGAATCTCATCCGGCAGTTTGCGCCGCCGTACAACGTCGGATATCGCGACGACAAGTCCTACCCCTACATCGCCGTGACCGTGGGCGACCCGTTTCCCGCGATCAAGTTCACGCGCGAGAAGCACCGGCCGGACACGAAGTACTTCGGTCCGTACACCGACGCTCGGGCCGCCCGGGAGACGATCGACACCGTGCGCCGGATCTACCCGATCTGCTCGGCGCAGTGTGTGGAGTGGAAGCGGGTGAACGCTCGCGGCGGCGAGCCGGCCGGCAAGGCCTGCTTTGACTACAACGTCGGCAAGGGTCCGGGGCCGTGCGTCGGCGCGTGCACGCCAGAGCGCTACGCGAAAAACGTCGCTCACGTCATCGCTTTCTTGCAGGGCCGGCACTCGGGTGTGGCCGAGGAGCTCGAGGAGCGGATGCGCGCCGCCGCCGCAGACCTTGACTTCGAGCGTGCCGCGCGCTTTCGTAACCGGCTCAAGGCGGTGCGGCGCATCCTGGAAAAGCAGACGGTCGTTTCCGCGCGCAAGCTTGACATCGACGTCGTTGGGCTGTTTCGCGAGGAAACGATCACCGGCGTGCACGTGTTCGTCGTGCGCGAGGGGCGAGTGCTCATCGGTAATGAGTTTGTGTTAGACAAGGGACTCGACGTGCCGGGACCCGAGCTCGTCGAGGGGTTTTTGCTTACCTACTACAACCAGGCCGAGCAGGTCCCCCGCGAGATTGTGGTGCCCGAGCTGCCCTGCGCGGCGGAGGCGGTCGAAGAGTGGCTCTCCGGGCTGCGCGGCACACGCGTGCGGATGATGGCGCCCCTGCGCGGCGAGAAACGCCGGCTCCTCGAGAACGCCGAGACGAACGCGCGTCATGCGCTCTTGCGCCACAAGGTGCGCACGCGCTACGACGAGGAGCGCATCAACCGCGCGCTCATCGAGCTCGAGAGCGCGCTTGCGCTGCCCTCAGCGCCGCTGCGTATCGAGTGCTACGACATTTCGACGCTTCATGGACGACACTCGGTCGGCTCGTTGGTGGTGTTCACGAACGGCCGCGCCGACTCGAAGGCGTACCGCCGCTTCCGCGTGCGCCTTGAGTCCGGCGAAGCCAACGACGTCGGGATGATGGCCGAGGTGCTCCGGCGCCGTTTCTCCGGCGTACACGCCGAAGACGGGCGCTTTGCGGCTGCACGCCCCGGACTCGTCATCGTCGACGGCGGAAAGCCGCAGCTCGCGGCGGCCCGTGCCGCGCTCGCCGAGGCGGGTGTCACCGACGTCCCGCTCGCCGCGCTCGCGAAGCGCGAGGAAGAGCTGTTTGTGCCCGGCTTCGACGAGCCGGTCGTCCTGCCCACGGGCTCGGCCTCTCTTTACCTCGTCAAGCGTATCCGCGACGAGGCGCATCGATTCGCGATCACCTACCACCGCGAGTTGCGCGGAAAGGCGATGACGGCGAGCGTACTCGACGACATCCCCGGGGTGGGCGCCAAGCGCAAGAAGGCGCTCATGCGCGCGTTCGGCTCGGTGAAGCGATTGCGAGAAGCTGGCATCGACGCGATCGCCGCAGTGCCAGGTATTCCGCGCGATGTCGCCGAGGAGATCGTTGCTGTTGTGAATCAATCTGCGCGATCTGAGAGGGAATGAGCAAACGAGGTTGATGCAACACCGCAGTTCATGCAGAATCTCACGAACAACACGCGTTCGAGTCCAAAATCTAGCGTCACGCATCTTTGAGAGGAGCATCCGTGGAGTTCCTGGCAGATTTTGTCGTCCGGTTCGCAGAACAGCTGCAAACGCCGACGCTCGCGTTCCTGATAGCCGGCATGGTGATCGCGGCCCTGAACAGCCAACTCCAGATTCCAAACGCCATCTATCATTTCATCGTGTTCATGTTACTCATGCGAATAGGGCTTGCTGGCGGCATGACGCTTCGGGAGGCAAATCCACTTGAGATGCTGCTGCCGCTCGCGTCGGCTACGCTCATCGGCATCAGCATCCCTATCCTGGGGTCCATCACGCTGGCGCGGCTGCCGGGTGTGCGCAAGGAGGATGCCCTCGCGACATCCGGCCTCTTCGGCGCGGTGAGTGCGAGCACGGTCGTTGCGGCAATGCTTGCCTTGGACGAGGAGGGCATCTTCTATGAGGCCTGGATCCCCGCGCTCTACCCGTTCATGGATATTCCGGCGCTTGTCACCGCGATCGTCTTGGCAAACCTCTTCATCCACAAGAGTAAGCACGGCGCTGACGGGAAGGTAGCCATCTGGCCGATCATCAAGGAGTGTCTCCAGGGAGCGGCGCTCACCGCGCTGATTCTCGGGTTCGTCCTTGGGATATTCTCACGGCCTGAGGGAGTGTTTGCGGAGTTCTACGATCCGTTGTTTCGCGGATTCCTCTCGGTGCTTATGCTCATTCTCGGCATGGACGCCTACCGGCGGTTAAGGGAGTTGCTGAGCGTTGCTCACTGGTACATAGCCTACTCGATCATCGCGCCGCTCGTGCACGGCCTGATGGGCTTCGGGCTCGGCTACGTGGCCCACGTGGTGGCGGGACTCAGCCCTGGCGGCGCGATCATGCTCGCGATAATCGCCGCGTCGAACTCAGACGTCTCCGGGCCTCCCACCCTCCGAGGAGGGATACCCAGCGCCAACCCAGCCGCCTACGTTGGGTCTTCGACCGGGGTGGGTACTCCGGTCGCCCTCGCGATTGGCATTCCGCTGTTCACGACGCTTGGGAAGGCGGTGTTTGGCCTGTAGCGCTTCCCAACGACCTGCGCTGTCACCGGCGGGTATAATCCTTGAGACGTTCTCCGCACAACAGTGAGGGGTCTCCCGTGAAATTCGTGATCCGGCTGCTCATATCGGCTGTCGTCATATTTGGAGTAGCGTATCTGTCGGGCGGTTGGCTACTTAAGGTTGACGGTTTCATGGCCGCGCTTTGGGCCGCTATTGTCCTCGCGCTCGTCAACGCGGTCGTCCGTCCGGTGGTTGGATTCCTGTCCCTCCCGATCACGATTCTTACGTTTGGACTTTTCGCTCTCGTATTGAACGCGCTCATGATCATGCTGGTGGCGTTGGTTGTGCCGGGCGTCGAGACAAACGGGTTTTTCCCAACGCTGATAGCGGCACTCATCATCTCCATCTCCACCGCCGTGCTTTCCGCGGCGTTTGAGGACTGATCGGCGTGACAGAGGAGTGCGGTTCGCATACGGAACCATCCGCCGGAACCGCAGAACGAGTTCTCGAGCTTGTAGTCATCACCGGCCTCTCTGGTGCTGGCCGCAGCGAGGCGATTCACACGTTCGAGGATCTCGGATACTTCTGCATTGACAACCTGCCGCCGGCGTTCATCGGCCAGCTTGTCGACCTGACACGGCTTCCGGGTAGTCGCATACGCCGGATCGCGGTGGTGTGCGATGTGCGCGCCAAGGAGTTCTTCGAGCAGCTCGCGGGCGAACTCGAACGCCTTGCCGCCGCCAACGTTCCCCACAAGCTCGTCTTTCTCGACGCCGACGAGGACGCGCTCGTTCGGCGCTTCAAGGAGACGCGGCGCCGTCATCCGATGTGCGAGGAGGGTGGCTCGGTTTCGGAGGGTATCTCGGCGGAGCGTGAACTCTTAGAGGACATCCGCGGCGCTGCCGACGTTCTCATCGATACGAGCGCTCTCACACCGCGTCAGCTGCGCTCGATTATCCATGAAGCGTTCTCACCCGGTCCCGCGACTTCGCTGTCGGTCACTGTCTCCTCGTTCGGCTTCAAGTACGGGCAGCCCGTCGATGCCGACATCGTCATGGACGTTCGCTTCCTGCCCAACCCTCACTACGACCCGGTGCTCCGCCCGCTCACCGGGCTCGACGCTCCGGTGCGCGAGTTCGTCCTGGGACACCCCGAGACGACGCGCTTTCGCGAGAGGTGGTTCGCGCTGCTCGAGGTGCTTGCCCCCGGCTATCTCGCGGAGGGGAAGTCGCACCTTTCGGTTGCGCTTGGGTGCACCGGCGGCATGCACCGCAGCGTCGCACTCGCCGAGGAGACCGCGGCGTTCCTGCGCTCATTCGGCTATCGCGCGGTCGTTTCCCATCGCGATATCGGTAAGGACCGGGAACGCCGGTGAGCACGTTTCGCGCACGGCGTGCAGTGGCGATCGGGGGCGGCACAGGGTTGCCGGCAGTCTTGAGTTGCCTTGTCGAGAGCGGCTTTGACACCACGGCGGTCGTGACGGTGGCCGACGATGGCGGCTCGAGCGGGGTGCTGCGCGAGGAACTCGGTATTCTCCCTCCGGGCGACTTTCGCAATTGTCTTGTCGCGCTTGCCGAGCCCGGGAACGTGCTCGCGTCCGCGTTTCAGTACCGTTTCGCTGAGGGGAGCGGTCTTGCGGGGCACGCGCTCGGGAATCTCGTACTTGCAGCGTTGGCTGACATGAGTGGCTCGTTTCCGGAAGCCGTGGAGCAGGCTGGAGCGCTGTTGGGCGTGCGGGGGCGGGTGTTGCCCTCGACCCTCGTCGACATCCGGCTCAAGGCGACCGACACGGCCGGAAAGCCGATTGCCGGACAGGCGGCCATTGCGGTGAGCGAGCGACCGATCGAGCGGGTGTGCGTTGAGCCCGCGTACCCATCCGCGTACCCGCCCGCCCTTGAGGCGATCCGGGAGGCGGACGTCGTGGTGGTTGGTCCGGGATCACTTTTCACGAGCATTCTGCCTAACTTCCTCGTTGACGGAGTCGCTCACGCACTGCGCGAGTCAGCGGCGACTCGCATCTACGTGTGCAACGTCGCTAACCAGCGTGGAGAGACGGGCGGGATGGACGCGGCGGATCATGTCAACGCGCTGCTCAGCCACGGACTCAGTGGTGCGATCGATATGGCGATCGTTCACGTTGCGGAATCGGTTCCCGGCGCGGAAGACTGGTGTCTACGCTACGATGACTTTGAGACGTTGTGCGAACCGGTCGTGGGCACTCCTGATGTCCAGACACGGATCGAGGAGCTTGGAGTGCGGGTGTATGCGGGCGACGTGGTCGACCCGGTTGACCGCCGTCGGCATTCGAGCGCCAAGTTGTGCAGAGCCATCGGGAAGGTTATCGCCTGACGTGTCGTTTACCGCCGAAGTCAAAGACGAGCTCTCACGTGTCGAGCCCAAGCGGCAGTGCTGTCCGCGGGCTGAACTGGCTGCGCTCGTCCGTGTCGAGGGTACGCTCCATATCACGGGACGCGAACGGTATCGCCTTGAGATCGCGACAGAGACAGCTCCGGTCGCCCGCAAGACGATCAAGCTCCTCCACGGGATATACGACCTGAAGACCGAACTCACAGTCCGCCGCAGCGTGCTTCACAAGACTAACAACTACCTCATCACCGTTGTCAGCCAACCGCGCCTTCCGCAGGCGCTAAACGAGCTGGGGATTCTCGATGACTCGACAAATCTCACGTATGGCATCACCCCTCGGCTGGTACGCCGCGATTGCTGTGCGATCGCGTACCTGCGCGGCGCGTTTCTCGGCGGCGGGTTTGTAGCGAATCCGCACGGTGACTTTCACTTCGAACTCACCGCAGAGACCGAGCGGCTCGCGGTCGACCTGGCCGCTCTTATGGGTCGCTTCGGGATACACGCTAAGATCACACAACGCAGAGGGCTTCAAGCGGTATACCTGAAGGGTGCCGAGCCGATTGTCACGTTTCTCGCACTCGTGGGAGCGCATCGCGCGCTCCTTCGCACGGAAGATGTCCGGATCATGAAGTCGATGCGAAACGAGGTGAATCGCCTCGTCAACGCGGAAACCGCAAACATCCAGAAATCTGCTGAGGCCGCGATGACGCAGCTTGAAACGATACGGGTGCTCAAGGCGACACGCGGCCTCGGCACGCTGCCGCCCGCACTTCGCGAGCTGGCCGAGCTTCGGTTGGAGCATCCCGACGTCAGTTTGCGTGAGCTTGGCGAACTTGCGGACCCGCCCCTCTCGAAATCGGCGGTATATCATAGGATTCGGCGTCTCGAGGAGCTTGCGTCGAAACACGGGGCAGTGCGGGAATAGGGTATGAGATTCAAGAACTCGGCAGGCAGGTGTTCGCGCGCGGATCGCGGCGGACGCTCGAGTGGCGGACGCTGAGAGCGAGGGCCACTCCGACAAGGAGGGAGTCACTGTGGCGATCAAAGTGGGCATCAACGGGTTCGGGCGGATAGGCCGCCTCGTCTACCGGGCGTGTGCGGCCGATCCTGCCATCGAGGTCGTGGCGGTAAACGACCTCACCGACGCGAAGACGCTCGCGCACCTTCTCAAGTACGACTCGGTCCATGGGCGTTTTGGCAACGCCGTCGAGGTCACCGATGAAGGTTTTAGTGTCGACGGGAGCTTTGTGAAAGTGCTCTCAGAGCGCGATCCGGCCGTTCTCCCCTGGGGAGCGCTCGGTGCTGAAGTAATCGTTGAGTCCACGGGGTTTTTCACCGACGGGATAAAGGCGCGAGCACACCTCGACGCGGGCGCGTCGAAGGTGGTTATCTCGGCACCGGCGACTAATGAGGACATCACGGTGGTCATCGGGGTCAATGAGGACGAGTACGATGCATCGAAGCATCACATCGTCTCGAACGCGTCGTGCACCACCAACTGCCTCGCGCCGTTTGCCAAGGTGCTCCGTGACGAGTTTGGCCTCGTGCGTGGTTTCATGAACACCATCCACAGCTACACCAACGACCAGGTCACGCTCGACGCGCCGCACAAGGATCTACGGCGCGCACGCACCGCGGCGGCGTCTATCATCCCCACATCGACCGGGGCGGCCAAGGCCATCGGTCTCGTGATGCCGGACATGAAGGGCAAGCTCGACGGGATGTCGATGCGTGTGCCTACCCCGGATGGATCCGTTGTCGACCTTGTCGCCGAACTTGCGCGCGATGTCACCGTCGAGGAGATCAACGCGGCGATGAAGAAGGCGGCGGACGGTCCGATGCGAGGGATTCTCGAGTACTGCACCGACCCGATCGTCTCGGTCGATGTTGTTGGCAACCCCGCTTCCTCGGTCTTCGATTCCCTCCAGACCATGGTCATGGGCGGTGGTTCTGGCAACTTCGTGAAGTGCGTGTCGTGGTACGACAACGAGTGGGGTTACTCCAATCGGGTTAAGGATCTCGTGAAGCTGCTCGTCGCGTAGTGCCGGAGGTGTGATGTTTGACAAGTTGACCGTAAAGGACGTCGATGTCCGCGGTAAGCGGGTGCTTGTTCGCGTAGATTTCAACGTGCCCCTTCACGACGGGTCTGTCGCCGATGACACGCGGATACGGGCATCTCTTCCCACACTGCGCTATCTAGTGGACCACGGCGCGCGCGTCATCGTGATGAGTCACCTTGGACGTCCTGACGGAGCGCCCGACGCCCGATACTCGCTTCGGCCGGTCCGGAGGGTGTTGCAGCACCTCATCGGCCGGAACGTGGCGTTTTCCGACGAGGTAGTGGGTGGCGAGGCGGTCGAAGCGGTCCAGCGCATGGTCGACGGCGAGATACTTATGCTTGAGAATGTCCGTTTTCACCCAGGCGAGAAGGCAAACGACCCCGCCTTCGCTCGTGAGCTTGCGTCCATCGGCGACCTTTACGTCAACGACGCATTTGGCGCGGCCCATCGAGCGCACGCGTCTACCGCGGGACTGGCGTCGTATCTTCCCGCGTATGCGGGTATGTTGCTCGCGCGCGAGGTGGAAACGCTCTCAAGCATGCTCCTGACGCCCGAGCGTCCGTTCGTCGCCATTTTGGGCGGCAGCAAGGTCTCGGACAAGTTTGGAGTGATTGACCGCCTGCTCGAGTGCGCGGACACCCTCATCATCGGAGGCGGCATGTGCTTCACGCTGCTCGTGGCAAAGGGTGTCGATGTTGGCAAGAGCCTTGTGGAAGAAGAGTGGATCGAGCCGGCCAAAGCGATGCTCGCCAAAGCGGCCGGGAACGGTGTCGAACTCATGCTCCCAGTTGACTTCGTGGTGGCAGATGAGATTTCCGACGATGCTGACACCGTGGTTGTCGGCCGTGAGGAGATACCAGCGGACTCGATGGGACTCGACATCGGACCTACCACAGTAGAGCTGTTCAAAGGAGCGATATCCGACGCAAAGACGGTCTTTTGGAATGGACCGATGGGTGTTTTCGAGATGAAGCCGTTTGAATCCGGCACGAAGGCGATAGCGATTGCGGTAGCGCGCAACACCCGCGCGGTTTCCGTGGTGGGCGGCGGGGATTCCGTTGCCGCCCTAAAGAAATTCGACTTGGAGGAGCGCGTCACGTTCGTCTCAACGGGAGGCGGCGCATCGATGAAACTGGTGGAGGGCTCGGTGCTACCGGGTATCGAGGCTCTTCTCGACGCATAGGAGGAACGTGGTGGCGAGACGACCGATGGTTGCCGGCAATTGGAAGATGCACAAGACCGCCGGGGAAGGAGCGATCCTCACCCAGAACATCGAGTCGCTTGTGAGCGGATTTTGGGACGATGTTGATGTCGTGGTGTGCCCGCCGTTCACGGCGCTCAAGAGTGTTTCGACCGTCATAGAGCTCGACAAGCTTACGATGGGCCTCGGCGCACAAGACGTCTACTGGGAGCCCGACGGTGCGTTCACCGGCGCGATCTCAACACGCATGCTCGTCGATCTTCGGTGCGACTACGTGATAGTCGGCCACTCTGAACGCCGAGAGTACTTTGGCGAGACTGACGAGAGCGTGAACAAGAAGGTGCGCGCCGTGTTTTTGGCGGGGATGGTGCCGATCGTGTGCGTGGGAGAGTCACTCGCCACTCGAGAGGCGGGCGATACAGACGCGCACGTGCGAGCTCAGGTTCGCGCGGCTCTTGCGGGTGTGTCCGCCGAGGAGGCCGCGCGAGTGATCATCGCCTACGAACCGATATGGGCGATTGGCACTGGCCGCACGCCCACGCCTGAAAGCGCCAACGACGTCTCCCGCTCCATTCGGGCCACCGTCGGAGCGCTCTTCGGTCAACCGGCGGCGCTCTCAGCGCGTGTACTCTACGGCGGTTCAGTTAAGCCCGAGAATGCATCGATGTTCTTTACTGAACCTGATATCGACGGCGCGCTCGTGGGTGGCGCCGCGCTTGACGCTGGGTCCTTTGCGGCAATCGCCGAGGCTGCTCGGTGACGTACGGGCACAAGCCGCTCGTTCTCATCATCATGGACGGGTACGGTCTGGCCGATCCCGGGCCGGCAAATGCGATCGCGGCGGCGCACACCCCCGTGCTCGACGGGTTGTTCGCGAGTGAGCCGCATACGCGGTTGAGCGCCTCGGGCCGTGCGGTCGGATTGCCTGACGGTCAGATGGGCAACTCAGAGGTCGGGCACCTCAACATCGGTGCGGGGAGGGTCGTCTACCAGGAACTCACTCGGATCGACGCGGCCATCGAGGACGGTTCAATCTTTGAGAACCTGATTCTCGCGGAGACCATCGACGCCACGGTTGCCGCCGGTAACGCCATCCACTTCATGGGGCTCCTTTCTGACGGTGGGGTCCACTCCCACAGGGAGCACCTCTACGCGCTCGTGCGGATGGCTGCGCGTCGAGGTGCCGAACGCATCGCCGTTCACTGCTTCCTCGACGGGCGTGACGTTTCGCCGACATCAGGTGCACGTTTCATCTCCGATCTCAACGAGTTTTTCGCGACCACGGGTGCGGGCGGGATCGCAACCGTCATGGGCCGCTACTACGCGATGGATCGTGACGAACGTTGGGAGCGAATCGAGAAGGCCTGGCGCGCGATGGTCTTAGGCGAGGGTGTGGCGACGGAGGATCCGCTGTCCGCTGTTGAGCATTCGTATGCCACGGGAGTGACGGATGAGTTCGTGCTTCCCATAGTGGTGCACGATGGCGACGCTCCCGTTGCGGTTGTGCGCGAAGGTGACGCGGTCGTGTTCTTTAACTTCCGGCCCGATCGTGCCCGGGAGCTCACGCGTGCGTTCGTGGACGCGTCCTTCGACCACTTCGCACGTCCACGCAGGCCAAAGACACGTTTCGTCTGTCTCACTGAGTACGATCCCACGATCCCCGCGCAGGTTGCGTTTTCAAAAGACATTCCGTCGTGCGTGCTCGCCGACGTGCTCGCCGACTCAGGGCTCCGTCAGCTCCATATCGCAGAGACTGAGAAGTACGCGCACGTCACCTTCTTTCTCAATGGCGGCGCCGAGATCCCCAAGCACGCAGAGGAAAGGATCCTCATCCCTAGCCCCAAAGTCCCCACGTACGACCTCAAACCAGAGATGAGCGCTCCTGAGGTCACTGAGGCGCTTGTCAGGGCGATCGAAGACGCGAAGGCTGATGTCTACATCGTCAACTACGCCAACTGCGACATGGTGGGTCACACAGGCGTGTTCGATGCGGCTGTCGCAGCTGTTCAGACGGTCGACGCGTGTGTGGGCCGGGTCGTCGAGGCGGTGCGGTCCCAGGGAGGCGCCGTGCTTGTCACGGCCGACCATGGAAACGCGGAGTGCATGCTCGAATCCGACGGATCGGGTCCGTTTACCGCGCACACGCTGTCAGACGTTCCGCTGATCGCCGTCGGTACGCAGGCGCGCGCTTTGGCTGACGGGGGCCGACTGTGCGACGTCAGCCCGACGGTGTGCGCGTTGCTCGGCATAGAAGCGCCCCAGGAGTGGACGGGCCGCAATCTGCTGGTATACTAAGCGTTTGCCACGGCGTTGCGGCGCAATCGAACGCGAACAAGGAGAGAGATTCGTGAATGTCCTAGTCGGCCTGCTGCTCATCATCCACATCGTAGCGTCACTGGCGCTCGTGTTGCTCATCCTCCTTCACTCGGGTAAGGGAACCGGGGTCTCGTCGATGTTCTCGGGAGTCATGCCTGCCACCGCGACAGGAACCGGCATCATCGAGAAGAACCTCGACAGACTAACCATCGCCGCTGCGGTCACGTTTACGGTAACTACGCTGCTACTCATGGTGACGTACACGCCAGGTGGTTAGCGCTTGCATCGATTTACGTTACATCGCATCAATAACCGGACCCTACTCAGGGTCCGGTTGCTTTAGATCGTCTACCTCCACTTTCCCTCCGAGCGTCGCGCTTGCCTTCGGACGATACAGGGTAGACACTTAGCGACGGTGCCGCGTGTGGACTCGGTGGTACCCGGTGATCGTCCCCAGCAGAAGGGGAGTTCACCACGCGAAGGGGCAGCGGCTGCAGTGGCCGCTCGTCAAAGGAAGGGAGGCGCTACGTTGTCTGGCAGATATCGCACGTCGCTTGCGCTATTGCTCGTATTTGGACTGGTGTTTTCGGTGTTTGGCGTGGCCGGGTGTGCACCCACCGCGCCGCAGGAGCCGGCGAACGGCGAAGAGCCGTCCGAGGAACCGGTCGCTGGCGGGACGTTCGTGTACTACATCTCACAGCCCGCGTATATCGATCCTGTGAATCTGCAGGAGTCCGAGGGAACCCAGGTAGGCCAGGTGCTCTTCGATAGCCTGGTCACGTTCGACTCACTCACATCTGAGGTGTTGCCCGCTGCAGCGGAGTCGTGGGAGTCCAACGAGGACGCGACCGTGTGGACGTTCAACCTTGTCCAGGGCGCGAAGTTCCACAACGGCCGTGAGGTGACCGCACAGGATTTCAAGTACGCATGGGAACGCATCTGTAACCCTGTGAACGAATCGGAGATCTCGTACCACCTTGCTCCGGTGAAGGGATACGATGAGATGCAGGATGGTACGGCCACCGAGCTTTCGGGTGTGCGTGTCGTCGATGACTATACTCTCGAGGTAACGCTTAACTATGCGTTCGCCGATTTCGAGTACGTCGTTGGCCATCCCGCGCTCGCCCCGGTTCCCGCTGAGGCGGTCGATGCGGGAGAGTTCGGCCGCATGCCGATAGGTAACGGCCCGTTCATGATGAGCGAGCCGTGGGCTGACGATCAGTATGTCAAGGTCGAGAGATTCGCCGATTACTACGGCGATGCGCCCTACATCGATGGAATCGAGTTCAAAATCCTCGCTGATTCAGATACCGCGTGGCTCGAGTTCCAGCAGGGCAACATAGACTTCACGCAGATCCCCACCGGTCAAATCCAGGCGACCGTCGATCAGTATGGTGAGAGCCTGGACGGCTACACCCTCAATCCTGGCAACCAGGTGACGCTCGGGACCGAGCTCGCGACGTACTTCCTGCTCGTGAACAACGAGGTGGAGGCGTTGAGCAACGTCGACGTGCGCCGTGCGATCTCCCTTGCGATAGATCGTCAGGCGATCTGCACGACGATCTTTGAGGACACCCGTGAGCCTGCCACCGGCATCGTGCCCGAGGGCATCTTCGGATTCCAGGAGAATGGCTTCGCGTATGCACGGTACGATGTCGAAGAGGCCAAGTCTTTGCTTGAGGCGGCTGGCTTCCCTGGTGGTGAGGGTATCCCCACTCTCGCACTCGCTTACAACACGGGCGCCGGACACGAAGACATACTGCAGCTCGTCCAAAACGACCTGAAGGCGATCGGGATCGAGACCGAGCTCGAGGGCATGGAGTGGGCGCAGTACCTCGACAAACTCGATGCGAAGGACTACGAGATGGGTCGTCTCGGCTGGATCGCCGACTACCCGATCATGGACAACTTCCTCTATCCGCTCTTCAAGTCAGACAGCGGAGACAACTACACCGGCTACAGCAACCCCGATATTGACGCCAAACTTGAAGAGGCTCGTCGTACCACCGACGACGCAGCGCGCATCGAACTCTATCGCGAGATCGAGCGCACGCTCGGCGAGGATACCCCGCTCATCCCGCTGATGTTCTACCGTCACTTCCATATCGCGTCAGACCGTGTAATGGATGGCGTCTATAGTCCCAAGGGACTGTTCGACTTCGATAAGGTATGGCTTAAGCAGTAGCGAGGATGGAACCCAATCCCGTCATCGCTTGCGCGTGAGTGACGATGCCGGGCCGCCCGTCTGGGCGGCCCGGCGCGTCGTTCGCTAGTAAGATTTGCGCGGTACATCTCGAAACGAGTCGCGATACATGCTTACGTACGCTGTTCGGCGCATACTTCAGATGATCCCGGTGCTCATCGGGGTCACGCTCATACTCTTCATACTCAGGGCGCCTGGCGTACTGCCCGGTGATCCGGTCCGGATGATCACCGGTGAGCGCGCGATCTCGGAAGCGTTGCGCGAGCAGATCGTCGCCAAGCACGCCCTCGATGAGCCGTTGTACGTCCAGTACGCCATCTACGTGCAGAATCTCCTGCAGGGTGATCTGGGCGAGTCGTTCCAACGGGGCCGACCCGTGCTCGATATCCTCGCGGAGAAGTTTCCAAATACGTTGCGGCTTGCGCTCGCCGCCATATTTGTCGAGATCATTCTCGGCATTGCGGCGGGGATCATATCTGCGATCCGGCGGTACTCATTCCTTGACGTCCTCCTGACGCTGTCCACGTCGGTACTCGTGTCAGTTCCCGTGTTCTGGCTCGGGATGCTCTTTCAGATACTCTTCGGCATCAAACTCAAAGAGTGGACAGGCGGCGCGTTTTTCTTGCCTATGTCACAGATGTCATCGAATCAGTTCCCTGACTGGGTCCACATTATCCTTCCGGCCATTACCCTGGCGTCGGTCTCGACAGCGTACGTGGCGCGCATTATGCGCAGCCAGATGCTCGAGGCGATGGGCCAGGACTACATACGCACCGCAGAGGCAAAGGGCCTCACCAGGCGCGCGGTGGTTTTTCGTCACGCGCTCAAAAACGCGCTCATACCTGTCGTCACGTTCATCGGAATCGATTTTGGCGTCATGATGAGCGGGGCCATTCTCACTGAAACAGTCTTTAGCTGGCCTGGGGTAGGACGCGAGATATTCCTCGCTGTAGGCCAGCGTGATTGGCCGATAGTGATGGGCGGGGTGATTGTCATCGTGTTCATCGTGATGATCATCAACCTCATCGTTGATTTGAGTTACGCCCTGCTCGATCCACGCATCAGGTACGGAGGAGGTGCCGGGCGATGACGGTCGCGTCGGCACCGAGCCGCACGCTCTGGGGGGATGCGTGGCGGCGCCTTAGAACGAACCCCTTCGCGATAGCGGGGCTTGTGTGGATCGCTTTCGTAGTCTTGATGGCGTTAAGCGCCGACCTGTGGGTGCCGCAGACCTTTGGTGACCCGCTGGCGGTCAACACGACCCCAGGAGCGAGCCTCGCACCGCCATCGCTTGAGCATCCGTTCGGTACCGACAAGCTCGGCCGCGACGTGTTCTCGCGGGTGGTGTACGGCGCACGTATTTCGCTCACGGTGGGCGTTCTCGCTGTCTCGATCTCCCTCGTAATCGGCCTGCTACTCGGCTCGCTTTCTGGCTACTACGGTCGCCTCGTCGACACCCTCGTAATGCGTTCAGCCGACGTGTTCTTTGCGTTTCCCTACATCCTGTTCGCGATCGCTCTCATCGCGGTGCTCGGCCCGAGCTACCGAAACGTCTTTATCGCGATCGGCATACTCGGCTGGCCGAGTATCGCGCGCGTTTTCCGCAGTTCGATACTCTCAGTCAAAGAAAACGAGTACGTCGACGCTGCTCGTGCGATGGGGGCCTCCGACGTCCGCATCATGTTTCGCCACATCATGCCCAACGCGATCGCTCCGATCATCGTCTACGGGACGATGAGTGTAGGTGGAGCCATAATCACCGAGGCCGCTCTGTCGTTTCTTGGGATGGGTGTCCAGCCTCCGACGCCGTCGTGGGGCCTGATGCTCTCCGATGCCAAATCGCTTATGTTTGCCGCTCCATGGCTCACTATCTGGCCCGGGTTCGCGATTCTGACCACCGTGCTCGCGTTCGTGTTCATGGGCGACGGGCTGCGCGACGCGCTCGATGTGAAGATGAAGGACTGAGCAAATGCCCGCACTTCTTGAGGTCAGAGACCTCCAGACGCACTTCACCACTCGCGACGGTGTCGTCAAGGCGGTCGATCGCGTGACGTTTACCCTTGAGCCCGGGAAGACCCTCGCGGTTGTTGGCGAGTCCGGCTCGGGCAAGTCCGTCACCGCGCTTTCGATCATGCGTCTCGTCGCTGGACCGAAGGGCAGTGTCGTTGGCGGTTCGGTGCTCTTCAAAGGCGAAGACATCCTAAAGATGGACGACGCCGGTGTCCGTAGCTTGCGCGGTGACCGTATCGCGATGATCTTTCAGGATCCGATGACCTCGCTCAATCCCGTGTTTCGAGTGGGCAGGCAGATCGGTGAATCACTCATTCTTCACAAGGGGATGAGCCGTGCGGAGGCGTTCGAACGCGCGGTCGAGTTGCTCGACGTGGTAGGTATCCCTAATCCACGGGATCGCGCCAAAGAGTATCCGCATCAGTACTCCGGAGGAATGCGGCAACGTGCGATGATCGCGATGGCCCTCGCGTGCGAGCCCGACATCCTCATTGCCGATGAGCCTACCACCGCGCTCGACGTGACGATCCAAGCGCAGATTCTGGAACTCATGGTCGCGATGCAGCAACGCACGGGTGCCGCGATCATCATGATCACTCACGATTTGGGTGTGGTGGCCGACCTGGCCGACGACGTCATGGTGATGTACGCCGGCAGACAAGCTGAGTACGGTCAAGCGGATTCGGTGTTCTACGACCCCCTCCATCCGTACACGTGGGGCCTCCTTGACAGTCTTCCCCGGCACGACGTTGACAAGAAGAGCGTGCTCCATCCGATAACCGGACACCCCCCAAGCCTCATCAACGTGCCCCCGGGTTGCGCGTTTCATCCTCGGTGCCCCTACGCGCAGGAGATTTGCGCGAGTACCGAGCCTCCCGTGGTTGACGTGAGCGGCGGGCACGTCTCGGCGTGTCACTTCTCAAGCGACCCTGAGTTTCGCCGTGGGGTCGCTGTCGCGTGCGGCGAGCCGGAGGTGACTTCCGCGTGACTGAGCTGCTGCGAGTAGATAACCTGTGCAAGTTCTTCCCAGTCGAACAGGGGATGCTCGGCAGCAGGATCGGCAGGAAGGTACACGCGGTCGATGACGTCTCGTTTGCGGTGAACGCGGGAGAGACGCTTGGCCTTGTGGGGGAGTCGGGATGTGGCAAGTCGACAACCGGCAGATGCGTGATGCGCCTGCTTGAGCCTACCTCGGGCACGGTGACGTTTGGCGGCCAGGACGTGGGCTCGATGAGGCGTGCGGCGCTCAAGGCGTTCCGCCGCGACGTGCAGATCATCTTCCAGGATCCGTATGCCTCGCTCAATCCGCGAATGACGATCGGGGAGATCGTTTGGGAGCCACTCGTGGTGCATGGCATTGGCACGCGGGATGATCGGCGCAACCGCGTCAAGGAGCTTCTCGAGGTTGTCGGTCTTAATCCGGAGCACATCAACCGGTACCCGCACGAGTTCTCCGGCGGTCAGCGTCAGCGCATCGGCATCGCACGCGCTCTTGCGCTACAGCCGCGGCTCATCGTATGCGACGAGCCGGTCTCAGCCCTCGACGTCTCGATACAAGCGCAGGTCGTGAACTTGCTCGACGATCTTCAGGACCGCTTCGGACTCACCTACCTCTTCATCGCGCACGATCTCTCTGTCGTACGTCACATCTCGGATCGCGTTGCGGTCATGTATCTCGGCAGGATTGTGGAGATCGGCGAGTGGCGGGGTCTCTATGACTCCCCGCACCACCCATACACGCAATCTCTTCTCTCAGCTGTGCCGGTGCCCGATCCCGTGAAGCAAAAGACGCGCGAACGCATTATCCTCTCAGGCGACGTGCCCAGTCCCATCGACCCGCCGTCCGGGTGCCGATTCCACACACGCTGTCCGATAGCGCAGTTGCCGAGGTGTCGCGACGAGGTTCCCGAGCTTCGCGAGGTTGCCTCTGGACATCGAGCCGCGTGCCACTTCGCATCCCCGAATCCCATCCCGCTAGGCGGGCAGGTACACGGCGGCCAGACGCGTTAGACTTACGTGCGGATACGCCACGATGCGAAGGAGACGCCAGTGCGCCCGGATCCAGCCGAGAGAATCGACTCACGTGCAGTAACCGTGTGGCGCGTCTCAGGGGCCGCTGAGACGCTCGTAACCGCCATTGCTGCCGGAGTCGCGTACGGATTGGCGGCAGCGGGTCTCATTCAGATATGGGTCGCGTTGGCCGTCTCCGCCGTCGCAGTCTTCGTGGCGGTGATCTCGGTGGCGATCGTGCCGAGGGTGAGGTGGCTCCGATGGCGCTACGAGGTCACCGAAAGCGAGATATACCTCCTGTACGGGCTCATCGTGCGCACCCGTACTTTGATCCCGATGACCCGCGTTCAACACGTCGACACGAAGGCCGGCCCGCTTCTGCGAGCCTTCGGTCTCTCCAGCGTGACGGTAGCGACGGCCGGTGGCGAACATGAGATACCGGCTCTCGCAGATGAAGTGGCTGACGATCTGCGTGACCGCATCGCCACGCTCGCCCGGGTGAGTGAAGATGTGGTCTGAGCCCCGACGCGCACATCCCGCTGGCGTTCTCGTCTATTCGGCCAAGTTCCTCGGCTTTTTAGCCGCGCCGGCGGTAGTGTTGATGGCGTCTGTGGGTGGAGGAAGAGGTGACGGCGCCGCGCCTCTTCTCGCAGTAGCGGCGATCGCAGCCGCGATCGTGCTCGGGTTGCTTGGCACGGTGGCGCTCGCGTGGGCGGAGTGGTACCGCTTCACCTTTCATATCGAGGACGGGACGCTTAGAGTCGAGCACGGACTCATCATTCGCAAGAGCACACGGCTCACGCCCGAGCGCATACAGTCGATCGACATGAGGGCCAACCTGCTCTTTCGCGTTCTTGGTCTCGTTACCGTCAACGTTCACACCGCGGGCCGAGGCAGCGCGCCAGAGGTCTCTATCCCGGCGCTGACCGAGGAGGACGCACGCGGGTTCACAGCCGCGCTGCGCGTCCGCGAGAGCATGCGGTCTTTGGCGACCGGCGGCGACGGCAGCATCGAGGCAACCCCGCGCACGTCCGGACCTGTGTGGCGGTTGTCGACGAGAGAGACGTTGCTCGTTGGCGCGACGTCCTCGGCGGGCATGCTTGCATTCGCAGCGTTGATGCCGATAGTTGGAGGTTTTGCGCCGGTGCTGTTTGCGGACACGCCTCTTGCGGCTGTTACGCCGTTTGGATCACCGATGTTCTTTCTGTTCGCGGGCGGGATGCTCGCGGTGATGTTGCTCATCGGTTGGGTCGTGGGAAGCGTATCGACCGCACTTGCGTACTGGGAGTTTGCGACAGAGCGGGCGGGTGACGAAGTACGTGTCGAACGTGGCCTCTTGCAGCGTGAGAGCAGGAGCGTGCCTCTCGATAGGATTCAGGCGGTCCGGCTGATCGAAAGCCCGTTGCGTCAAGCACTCGGCCGGGTAACCGTGGGCGTCGACGCAGCGGGGATCGCCGCGGCTTCCGAAGGGCAAAGCTCGGGACCGACGATATTGCACCCGCTCATCGTCCGGGCCGACGCCGTGCGATTTGCCGACCTCATGGCGCCAGGCCATAGTGCCGCCCCTCTTCGAGGACTGCCGAGCGCCGCGCGCAGACGTTACGTGCTTGCCTCCGCCGTTGGCCCCACTGTCCTCGCCGCGGTGCTCACTGCGCTCAGCCCGTGGGGAGCTCTCTCGCTCGTTCTTCCCGTCGCCGCGGCCGCGTGGGGTGCGCTCGCGTACGCTGATGCTGGATGGAGCGTGCACGGGGGAGTGCTCGCGCTCCGTTACCGCAACGTGGCGCGCACCTCCGTGCTGATCCGGCGGCAGCGGATACAGTCGGTCTCGGTGAGCCAGAACCCATTGCAGAGGATAGCGGGACTCGGGACGCTCGCCGTTCGCATCCCGTCAAGTCCTGCGCCTGCGACGTTCACGATTAGGCACATCGGTTTTGCCGACGCGCGCCACGTCCTCGAGTGGGTGTCAGACGGGGTCGAGCCATAGCGTGTCCCGCCAGAGATCCCGGCCTGAAATCCCGCTGGCACGCCCCCGATGAGTACGTTATACTGTCGTCCGTCGCGCTCACGGGCGTGGCAAGTCGTCCGAGTGGCGGAATGGCAGACGCGCTAGGTTGAGGGCCTAGTGTCCCTAGGGACGTGCGAGTTCAACTCTCGCCTCGGACACCATGAATGATCAGCGGCTTCTCTCAAGGAGAGGAGCCGCTTTCGTTTACGGCCGAGGTGCTCCCGGACCCCTGCTGTCCCTTACTTCCTGCCCAGGTAGCGCATTGCGACGATCGCCACGTCGTCTCGGGTCTGGCCGCCGGAGTGCGTCTCAACCTCGCGTACGAGCGTGTCGACGACCCCCTGGACGCCTTGGGCCGCTACATCCTCGATGACGCGGGCGACCCGTTCCTCACCGAAGAATGACGCGCCGTTGCGTGCTTCGATCAGCCCGTCGCTGTAGAGCACCACGATCGTGTTCTCGCTCAAGGTGATCTCATGCTCGGTGTACGTCGTTGCCGCTAACACGCCGAGTGGCGGGAAACGTTCGATATGGTGCTCAACGCAGAATCGATCGACGCACACGAGCGGGGGTGGATGGCCAGCGCACGCAACGCGCAGAGTGCCGGTCGTCATGTCGATCGTGCCGTAGACCGCTGTGATGAAGCGGCTATCATCGATTTGGGATGAGATCGCGGAGTTGGCGGCTTCAAGGACATGGGCGGGGCGGTGGTCTTGGTATGCGAACGCGCGGATCGTGCTCTTGGCCATCGCGGTCAACGTCGAGGCTTCTAGTCCCTTGCCGGACACATCACCGAGCACGAACGCGACCACGTCGCGCGCCACGTCGAACACGTCGTAAAAGTCGCCCCCGATGCGCGTGAGTTCAGTCGCCGAGCGGTAGACGTGTGCGATTTCGAGCCCAGGTACGTTGTCCGGCATGTAGAGAAGGGCCGACTGGAGCGCATCTGCGATCGCGCGTTGAGACTCAAACGTCCTTGAGGTGTCGATCGCGAGCGCGATCGAGACTCCGAGCTTGCGCGCGAACTCAAGCTCGGAGTCGGAGAACCGGTGCGGCGCGGAGTGGTACACGAAGTAGATGACGCCGAGCACTTCTCCCCGGAGCGCGAGCGGCACGGCGAGCACCGCGCGCACGTTCCAACGGCGCGTGAGCGCGCGATCGAACCGGTCGTCGGAAAACGTGTCTGGACTGGCGACGATGTCCGCGCCGTCGATCGCCGACCACGGACCTTCGACGCCATCGGGATGACCAGGAAAACGGTAGAGGTGCGCGATTGACCAGGTGTGCCGGTGGACCGTCATGAACACCGCGCTCTCGGCACCGAGGGCGTTAGCGCCTTCCTCGGCGGAGATTTGCGCTATCTCTCCTACATCGGTGGTCGCGCTGATAAGCGTGTCGATCCGGTTGACCGCCTCTGTCAGATCACGCGACCTGCGCAGCTCGGTCTCCCTCTCCTTACGCGCGTCGATGCGTTCGAGCGTCGCGATGAAGTATCGCGGTGCGCCATCGTCGCCTCTGAGCAAAGTACGGCTCGCCTCGACCCACACCGTGGAACCATCCCTGGTGATGAGCCGCTTTTCTACCTGGTACTCGTCGATGTCCCCGGCGGTGAGGCCCTCGATGAGGAGCCGTTCTTCCGCTCGATCCTGGGGGTGCGTGATGTCGTCGGGCCGATGGTGAGCGAGCTCATCGGGTTCGTATCCGGCGATCGCCGCGAGTCGTTGGTTGTACCGTATCCACTCACCCTGCATGTCGATGTGTGCGATGCCGACGGTGGCGCGTTCGAACGTCGTGCGGAAGCGAGCTTCGCTTTCGCTCAGGTCGTGAGTGAGTGTCTTCAGGTCGCCAAAGAGCACGTCGAACGGGCGCACCAACGCCGTCTCGACGACCGCACGGTACAGGAGGAAGAATGTCGCTACTTTGAGCAGGTGACCGATGAGGTTCCATGTGCCGTACGGATCGGCGTGGAGGGTGAACGCCATCTCTGAGGCGATAGCGGCGATTATGGCGGCTGAGAGCAGAACGTAGACTTCACGCTGGAACGCGAAGCGATGGCGGTGCACCGCGACAAGCCCGAGGCCCATCGTCGCGATGATCGCGTACTCACTCCAGATCTTGAACGGCGTTAATCCCGTGCCGGGAATGAACGCGGCTGGAAACACATCGAACACGAACACCGTGGCCAGGAGTGCGGCGCCTGCGAACCCGAATCCACCGAGCACACGGGCTGCATCGGCCTTGCGGATGGCGAACGCGGGTGCGACGACGAGCGCGGCCGCTTCAAGGTACCGTGCTATCAGCCACAGCTGAGTGGGGAGATTCGCGGTCGCGTCCGGCAAGATACCGATCCCTGGGTACGAAAAGGTGTGGAGGGTGTCTACGCACGCCGCAACGAAAAAGCCGACGCTCAGCACGAGCAGATATCCCGCGTCGAAGAAGCGTCTTAAGTTCCACGTGATCATGAACATGCCGGCCGCGACAGCTATCGAGAATATCTCGACTACCGAGTGGAACATCAGGTAGCCAAAGACTGATCGCACCACGGCAAGGCCCGTGATCGCGGCGAAGAGAATCGCCACGTACATCGCGGGCGATGTTCGCTGTCCTTGCAGGCGTTCGGGCAGTGTCATGTGGTCCCCTGATCATCATTCAGATAGCGACATCGTGGCACGCGCTCAGCGCTCATTCAACAGGTGGAGCGCATGGGCTATTCTTGGGTCGTCGTCGGCGACGATACGGAAGGAACGTGGCGGTGCTGTCATTTGGCAGGGTAGCAGTGGGGTGGGGTGAGGCGGTCTCCTGCGGACAATGCGCGCCTGCGTCTCTTTCAGGCACGGCGGCGGCTGGCTACCGCCCCGCAGAGGAAATTATCGCCGAGCTCATCGCAGCGCGCTCTGTCGATCTGTCGGCGGGGGTGTTGTTCACGGGGCTGGAACCGCTTGCACACCCCGCACTTCCGCGGATCATCTCCGCTGCGACCGACGCGGGCGTCGAGAGGATCGGCATCTCGACTTCAGCCGCTTTATTCATCGCGGGCGGTAATGCGACCGGCGCGATCGGGGCGGGTGTCCGCGTGATCGAGATTCCCCTGCTCGGCCCTGATGCCGCCACACACGACGCTTACGCAGGTCAGAAAGGTGCGTTCGAGGCATCGCGCGCGGGCGTAGGACGCTTCCGTGACGCGGCCGAGGAAACGGAAGTGCGGGTCGCGGTCAGAGGACGCGTCGATGTCTGCGCCCACACAACCCCCATTCTCCCCCAGGTGATCGTGACCTTCGCCTCGTGGGGAGCCGCGAGCGTCGAGCTTCGAGTTCGGGGCTCGTTGCCGCGCTCGGCAATTGAGCAGGTTCACGCGGCGTGCGAGACAGGTATGGTAAATGGGGTGTGGGTCGCGGTTGCGGCTCTCGATACTGAGTTTCTCGGAAAAGGCGCTCTTCACGGGACCGACGTTATGTCGTTCACAGAGGTGGTCCGGTGACGCCCGCGGCGCGCGTGCCAGCCGTAAAGGTTGCGCTCGTAGGCGTGAACGCCATCGGGCACCGATCGCTCGCGCTTGGGTATGTGCGCGCCTACGCTCAGGCAGATCCGCGCCTCGCAGGCGAAGTCGGCTTCGTGACGCTCGACCTCGATGTTGCCGTTGACCCGTGGTGGGTGGCGTATCGGGTTGCCGCGCTCGAGCCCGACGTGGTGGGGTTCTCGGTCGTGTGCTGGAACGCACGCATCGTCTACGATGCGTGCCGACTGCTCCGCAGCATTGCGCCTGAGGTGCGGATCATTGTCGGGGGGCCAGAGCCCGGACCCATTGCCGAGGACGTCATCCGGGCCGTTCCCTCCGTAGACGCTGTCGTCAGAGGTGAAGGTGAGGAGACGTTTGCCGATTTGCTTTACGCGATTCGCAAGGGGAGGGCGCTTTGGCGGGTAGACGGCGTCACCGCACGAAAGGACGGTGCACCGATTAGCGCACCAGACCGCGGTCTCTTCGCCGACCTTGATCGCCTCCCATCGCCGTTTCTTACCGGCACGATGCAGCCTGCGGCGACCGGCGCCTACATCGAGACGTATCGCGGCTGCCCTCACCGGTGCGGCTACTGTTACGAGGGCAAGGGCACGCAACGGGTGCGACACTTCTCGCGCGAGCGCGTTGAGGCTGAGATAGCTCACGTCACGAGCGTTCCCGGGATACACTCCTTCTCCTTCATCGACCCGGTGTTCAACCTTAACGGAGAGCGTCTCGAGTGGCTTTCGGGTGTTCTCGCGCCTTACGCCGCACGCGGGGTGCGCCTCAAGACCATCGAGGTAGACATTGAGCGCATCGGACCACCAGAGGCCGCACTGCTCGCGCGCGCAGGCGTCGCTTCGGTCGAGACCGGTCCGCAATCGGTGGGAGCCCGCGCGCTCGAGATATGCCGACGCCGTTTCGACCAAGATCGCTTTGCCGCCGGTGTCGCCGCCCTTAAGGGAGCCGGTATCAGCGTTGAGTGCGACCTCATAATCGGTCTCCCGGGTGACACCGTCTCAGATGTTCTTGCGGGCATGCGGTTCGTGCTCGCTCTCGATCCCGGTGCGATCCAAATGTCTACTCTCCACGTTCTTCCCGGTACGGACCTGTGGGAGAACGCCAAAGATCACGAACTAGTATTTGACTCCGAGCCGCCGCACGAGGTAATCAGGACCGCCGAGATTTCGTTTGCGGACATGCGACGCTTGGAGGTGCTCGGCAACGCACTGATGGATCACTACCGTGCGCGTGCGTCGCGCGTCAGAGGAGGAGCGTAGGATGTCGATGGGAGTCTCGCGACGGGCTGAGGCGATCCGCCCGTTTGTCGTCATGGATGTTGTCGCGCGCGCTAAGGTGCTGGCCGCGTCGGGACACGACGTTGTGCGCCTTGAGATCGGGGATCCTGACCTGCCCACGCCGGAGGTCGTCACCAAGGCCGCGGAGGCGGCGATGGAGTCGGGAGATACCGGCTACACGCAAGCGGCGGGCTTGCCCGATCTGCGTGTCGCGATTAGTCACCACTACTCCACGGCGTACGGAGTCGGCGTCGACCCGGATAACATTGTCGTCACTCAGGGAACGTCGCCGGCGATGCTCCTCGTGTTTGGCGCGCTCCTCGACCCGGGTGACGAGGTCATTGTCACTGATCCGTGCTACCCGGCGTATCCCAACTACGTAAACTTCCTCGGCGGTGTTCCGGTGACGGTGCGCGTCAGGGCAGAGGAGGGTTTCAGGATTCGTCCCGAAGAGGTTCGCGCGGCTATCACTCCGCGCACCCGGGCCATCATGGTCAACTCGCCGTGCAACCCCACCGGCACCGTCTTGCCGCCCGAAGACCTTCAAGCGCTCGCGGCCATCGCCGAGGAGACCGGGGTGTGGATCGTCAGCGACGAGATCTACCACGGGTTAGACTTCTCAGGTCCGAGCCGCTCGATACTTGAGTTCACCGATCGCGCCTTCGTGCTTAGCGGATTCTCGAAGGCCTACGCGATGACCGGATGGCGTCTTGGTTACCTCATCGCGCCAACAAAGTTCGTTCGTCCCGCCGAGAAGATCCAGCAGAACTTCTTTTTATGCGCCAACCACTTTGTACAGGTGGCGGGAACTGTAGCGCTTACCCAGGCCCAAGGTGAGGTCGCCCGGATGCGCGAGATCTACGACGAGCGGCGGCGCTACCTCATCCCCGCTCTCCGTGACGAGGTTGGACTGGCAATTGCATCCGAGCCCATGGGCGCCTTTTATGTCTTCGCTGATGCGCGTGCGTGGGGACAAGACTCACTTGAGCTTTCAAGGCGTATCCTCGAAGAGGCGCTGGTTTCGTGTGCGCCGGGAATCGACTTCGGGCCTGGAGGAGAAGGATTCCTTCGATTCAGCTACGCCACATCGCTTGACCGCCTTGCCGAAGGCGTTTCGCGTCTCGTGGAATGGGCGGCTGCCCGCAGATGAGCGCGTGGGCTGGCACGTGTGGGTTCCGCTTGTCGGAAATGGCTTCGGCTTGGCCGACATGGTGCCGATGCGTATACTGGATCAGTCGGGAAGACCGGGCCTGCCGGGTACGCGGATGCTTGGTGATTTAGAACCGGCACGCCAGTTGCACTAATTTCCCTGGCACAGGCCGACACCTTCGGGCGGAAACGCCGTCCGGGAGGGAGTCTCTTTGAGCGAGTGTTGGAGTAAGGCGGACCTGCACATCCATTCGAATCACAGCGATGGGCTGGCGCGCATACCTGAGATCATGGATCACGTGCAGGAGATGACCGATCTTCGTGTCATCGCGATCACAGACCACAACACGATCGAGGGTGCGCTTTTCGCGAAGTCTCTTGAGGACATGTACGACTTCGAGGTCATCGTCGGCGAAGAGATATCCTCTCGCTCCGGACACGTGATCGGCCTGTACCTCGAACAGCATGTTCCAGCTGGCCTGTCTCTTGTCGAGACCATCACTCGCATCCGTGAGCAAGACGGCATCGTGATGATTCCGCACCCGTTTTCCAACCAAGGCGTCTTCGGTCCGTTTGGACGCACGATGTTTCGTGAGGCCGCCAATGAACTCGCATTTCAGGCGCTCGAGGTCTACAACTCGATTCCGTATCTCGGGTGGGCGAATCGCATAGCCTCCAAGGTGTTCGCGGGAGGCAACGGCATCGCTGCCACCGGTGGCTCCGATGCGCACGTGCTTCAGGGGATCGGCTCGGGCTATACGCTTTTCCGGGGCTCCTCGGCCGCGGACCTTCGGGTGAGCATAGACCGGTTTGAGACTCGCGCCGAGACGGGTCCTGGAGGTCTCGGTCTCACGCTCAAGTATGCGCGTAGCATCCGCAAGATTCACCGCCAACACGTCTGGAACTGGGACCGTTGCGAGGCGCGTCACCTCTGATGGGTTGCGTGTACTGCCGCGGCGATTTCCTCGGCAAACACATCGTCGTCGCGCCATGGCGCTACTTGGACGACGCTGACTTCGCCGGGTACCCGCGCCTGTCTGATGGCGACCGGGAAATCAAGCAAGGTTGCCAGGTTCTCGAAGGGGAAACACGCCGGACAGACCACGATGCGCGAGCATCCGAGTGCGGCCAAATGGCGCACGGTTTCGCTCACGTCGGGGGTGCGCCAATCGTGCCAGCAGGTACGGATGTTCGCAGCCGGAACCTCCGCCTCGGTGAGCAGGAGCTTCACCCGGTTCACGAACGCGTTCTCCTGTACGTCGAACGCCGCGTACGTACGTTCACGCTCTCCGGGTTGTCCGCTCATCACCAGCGCAACACCAGCGTCAGATCGCGAGGAAATCACTGAGAGGATCCGCGCGACTGTGAGTTTGGCGAGCGGGACGGAAGCCCACAGGGGCTGGGTGTAGGTGATCCAGACGCCACCAGTACCCGAGATGGGGTCCACACCGCTTTTCTCGCGGTCGATCCGGAACGACTCCGCAACGTGGGCCGTGGCCACGACGACATTCCGGTATCCGCTGTCTACGGCGGCGCCCACTGCGTCGGTGAGCGCACGTCCGTCTCGACAGCGCACAAGGTGGCAAGAGTCGAAACGGTTGTGATCCAGAAGAGGTGTTATTTTTTCGCAGAGCGCGCGGGCTTGGTCATATTCAGGACTCAAGTCGCCTACGGCGCGATAGCGCGCCTTCTGCGCGGCGTAGACGAACGGCGTTGAACCGATACTGGGCTCGGAGACGCCGGCATCGACAAGATCGGAGATCTCCGCGGTCACGTCTCCCGGACCGTAGGTAGGGTTTTCGATGTCGGCAAGCAAGAACACCGCTGTCGAATCAGCATCGGATGGTTGGAACGTCAAAGCAGGGTTGGCACGTTTGCGGGTGGTGCGGGCCGTCTCAAGAACGGCGGACACAAGCCCGAACCCTCCTGCGAAGCCCGCGGCTGCAATTCCTGTACCTGCTAAGAAGACGACAGGGCGTCCGTCCGCGGCGATGATGAGGTAGAACGCATAGGTAAGCGCGCCTATTGACGCCATGCCGCAGACTGCCATCATGGCCTCGAAGGTGCGCCGCACTACGAGCAGTCCCGCCACAGACGCGCCGGCACACACGGCCGCTAGGACAAGCCCGGCCCAGGGCAATGGGTGCATCACTCACTCCTTGTCGGGACGGTGGGGACATGATACCCGAGGGTAGACGCAGGCAGCTATCGCAGAAGTCGAAGATGAGCGCTTCTGCGCACGTCAACGCAGGATGGACAGCGAAATACGCATGGACTGGCGGAGAGGCACGCCGCTTGCTTAACCGATACCCCTGTGGGTATAGATTCGGTACGTTGACTTGTGGCCAGATACGAAAGGACTGCCGGATGACTGATCTGGTGAAGGACGTCAATAGCGAGGAGTTCGCCTTAGAGGTACTCGATGCGACAATGCCCGTTGTCGTTGACTTCTGGGCTCCGTGGTGTGGTCCGTGCAGGGTCGTCGGACCCGAGATCGAGAAGCTGGCCGTGCGTGCTTCGGGTACGGTCAAGTTCGTGAAGGTCAACATCGATGAGAATCGTGAGATCGCCATGGAGTTTGGTGTGATGAGTATTCCGACGATCAGCAAGTTCGAGCGTGGCTCGGTGACAGCGACCGTGGTGGGTGCACGGCCTGCTGACGCGATCGCGACCGGACTCGGACTGGAGGTGTGATACGTTGCCGACGTATGATCTGACATGCGAGGATTGCGGAGAGCGCACAGAGCGCTTCTTCACACGCTTGTTGCGCGACGAGGACAAGGTTTGTTCGTGTTGCGGTTCGCGTGCCGTGCGCACGGGTGTCGGAGGCGGCGTTCTCGGCCTGAGGGCTTCGAGTCCGTCAAGCGACGGCGGGGGGTGCGGCGCCAGCGGGTTTGCTTGAGGGTGACGAAACGCTGTCTGGTCGAGACAGCCTGGATGAGGGGACTGGACGCGTGGAGTACGCTTACAAGCGTCGATCCGCACGTTCGTTCAAAGATGCCATCGACGCGGTGGAGCGCTCGGTGCGCGTCCACGGCTTCATCGTTCACCGTAAGTACGATATCGGGGGAACCGTAGGCGCTAAAGGATTCAACATCAGACCGCTGGTCATTCTCGAGATCGGACCCGCCGAGGAGCCAAGTGAGGCGCCGCTCTCACTCGTGTTGCCCTGTCGCATCAATATCTACGAAGAGGACGGTCAGAGCGTGGTCGCGGCCTTGAGGCCCACGGTCTTTGGATCTGTCTATCCTGAACACCGCCTCGACGAGGTTGTCGAAGCGGTGGAGGCAACCGTCATTGGGATCGTCGACGGAGCCACTGGGTAGCGGTGACTCCGTCGACGATGGGACATATCCTGCCGCACTCGCAGCTCCGCGCGGCGGAGAAAGCCTATTTCACGCACGCCGAGTACTTGATGAAGACCGCGATCGCCTCGTCGATTAGTTCGTCACGGGTGCGGTTCTCTGTGTCGATGAGACATCGCTTCATCGAGTGCCCTATGATATGTAGACCGACCTGATTGAGGGCGGATTTTGCGGCCATGATCTGAGTGAGAACGTCCTCGCAATCTTTCCCGGATTCCACCATCATCTGAAGGCCTCGAATTTGGCCTTCAAGCCGCTTGAGGCGGTTGATGATGCGCTTTCGTTCAGCGTCGGTGGTTGCGGGGTGCTCGATGTCAGTCATGTCGAGGCCTCCATAAGGTTTCGAGAACAGCGTATCTGGGTCTGTCTTACCAGCGTATCATACCCCCAGGGGGTATGAAGGGCAAGGGGCTAGATCGAAGAGATGGGGTTTCGGAGAGAATCCACGAAGAGCGCGGGAGTCGCTCGGGTGCGTCAGGTGCGCCGGGTACTGTGGATCACACTCGGGCTCAACGTCACGGTCGCTGTCGCTAAGCTCGTGTGGGGATCGCTGACGGGTTCGATATCCGTGCAGGCGGACGGCTTCCACTCGCTATTCGACGGCGTCTCAAACGTGGTCGGTTTAGTTGGACTCGGTTTGGCGGCACGCCCGGTTGACCGCGATCACCCATACGGCCACGGGAAATACGAGACATACGCGTCCGCGGGCATCGGCGCGATGCTTGCATTTGCCGCGTACAACGTCGGGTCGTCGGCCATCTCGCACATCATTACGGGCGGCGAGCCCCCACGCGTGGAAGGCACACTCTTCGCGGTCATGCTTGTGACGCTCTCGATCAATGTTGCGACCACCCTGTACCAGCGAGCGGCCGGCCGGCGTCTGCAAAGCGACATCTTGCTCGCGGACGCGAGGCACACCGGCAGTGACGCGCTCGTGAGCCTTGGCGTCATTGGCGGGCTCGTGGCCGTTCGAGCGGGATACCCTGTGGCCGACCCGCTGGTAGCGCTTCTCGTCTCCGGTGCAATCGCGTACGCCGCGTGGGGGATTTTCCGTCAAGCCGGCGTGACGCTTTCGGACGCCGCGCGCATCCCTGCTGCCGACATCGCGGCGGTCGCGTGCGCGGTACCCGGCGTGCTTGGCTGCCATGGTGTCAGGACACGCGGTTCGAGTGCGGAAGTCTATGTTGACCTGCACGTGCAAGTAGCTGCCGAGGAAACCATTGAGGTCGGCCACGCTATCGCAGAACGGGTCGAGCGTGCGGTGTGCGACGCGTTCAATCAGGTTGTCGACGTTATCGTGCACGTCGAGCCCTTCGACGCCTATCAGGCCGCCAAGACCAAAGCCGAGTGGGAGTCGGCCGGTGAGTAGAGGCCGCTCTGGCTTGGACCGCCGCACGGACACGTGGAAGGGGTACACGCTCGCGTTAGTCGCTGCCATCGCGTGGGCGATGGGGGGCACTACCGCTAAGTGGATGTTCACGGCCGCCGGGCCTGACACGCTAGCCTGGCGGGTGCCTCCGCTCGGCATTACTGTAGATCCTGTGACGCTAGCGGGTGCCCGCGCCGTGATGGCCTTCATGGTCCTGATCGTCTACATCGTGCTCATGAAGCGCGATGCGCTGCGGATCACGTCGAGGGACGTGCCCTTTCTTGCTGTCTTCGGGGTGGTCGGTCTTGCCGGCGTGCACATCACCTACTTCCAGGCGATCTCGCACACGAATGTCGCTACCGCAATCCTGCTTCAATACCTGGCGCCCATCCTCGTGCTCGTCTTCACGGTCGTGTTCCTGAGGGAGCGGCTGACAGTGGCGTTACCCGTGGGCGTTGCGCTCTCGATCACAGGATGCGCACTTGTCGTCGGAGTTGCGGGCGAGGGAGGCCTGTCTGTTTCCCGGGCAGGCCTTGCATGGGGGCTAGCCGCCGCGGTGTTCTTCGCGGGCTACTCACTGATGGGCCGGTACGCCGCTCCACGCTACTCGCCGTGGACACTCCTTGCGTACGGACTTGGTTTCGCTAGCGTCTTTTGGCTGCTCTATCTGAGAGGTATCGACGGCGTGATGCCGGCGTTTGGCTCTGCTGAAGCTGCGGCCGCTGTGGTGTTTATCGCCGTGGTCAGCACCATACTGCCGTTTGGAGCGTTTCTGAAGGCGCTCCATTTCATCGATCCCACGAGGGCGACGATCGTCGCGACCCTTGAGCCAGTGATCGCTGGCCTCACCGCTTTTGCGCTGTTAGGCGAGGTGTTCGATGCGAGCCAGCTGCTCGGCGGCGCACTTGTGCTCGTCGCAATAATGATTGTGCAGGCGCCGGGGAGGGCCGAGCAGAGACGACCTATTGACGTTCCACCAGGGACATAGGCGCGAAGACTCATCGCGAGTGGTATATTCTTTGCTAAGGTGCGACGCGTTTTCGCAGGTCGAACGGTATGTGAGGAGACGGCAGTGGAGCTCGGGCATAGGACTGAGCTACGCCAGAAGGTCACCCTGTCCCCGCAGGTGTACCAGGGACTCAGCATCCTTGCGATGCCTGTCGCTGAGCTTCAGCAGCTGGTCGAGGCCGAGCTCATGGAGAACCCGGTACTTGAGCTTGACGATATCGATCTTGATTCCAGTGAGACCCCTGAAGAGCCTGTCGAGCGCGCGGAAGAGGAACGTGCGTGGGATGAGTGGCTCGACATGTACGACGATCTTGATTCTGGTGAGCTCAGCGGTCCAAGAGATCCTGACGCTGAGAGTGCGAACACTGAGGAGTTCGTTGGAGGCATCGTCAGTTTCGACGATTATCTCAACGGCCAACTGGCGTTACTCGATCTCACGCCCGCTGTGTACGCCGCGGCGAGCGCGGTCGTCGGATCGCTTGACCAAGATGGATTCTTTCGCGGGGATTGCCGCGAGATAGCCGCTGTCGCTGGTGTGACCAGGGAGGAGGCGGAAGCGGGGCTGCGGGTGGTGCAGCAGTTCGATCCGCCAGGCGTTGGCGCGCGTGATCTTGCCGAGGCGCTGCGCATCCAGATGGACTATCTCGAACTCGACGAACCGATGCTTGAAAGGATCATCGCCGAGCACTTAGACGATGTGGCGTCTAGTCATATGCGCAAGATCGCGCGCGCACTCAAGATCGACGAGTCCGAGGTTCGTCGCCTAGTCAGTATCCTTCGTACGCTCAACCCGCGTCCCGCGGGCGCGTATTCGCCGGGTCCCTCACCGGGCTACATCGTTGCTGACGTGACGATTCGGCGTTTCGATGACGACTGGCTCATCATCCCCAACAGCGACTCGATTCCCACCCTTAAGGTCAACTCACGCTACCGCTCCATGCTCAGGAGCGGATCTGGCGCCGACGATCAGACACGGCGCTACCTCAGAGAAAAGATCCGCAACGCCGAGAGCTTCATCAAGAACATCGATCGCCGCAAGGACACGGTAAGCCGCATCACTCGGATCATTCTCGAGGTGCAACACGAATTTTTCGAGAACGGCACCGGGGTATTGCGTCCTCTGCGTCTTGAAGATGTCGCTGTCGAGATCGGGGTCCACCTCTCGACTGTGAGCCGTGGGGTGACTGGAAAGTATATGGCCACTCCGTACGGGCTCTTCGAACTCAAGCACTTCTTCTCAGGCGGCTACCGGACCACAAGCGGTATGGACGTGGCGTCTACGAGCATCAAACAGCGCCTGAGGGAGATCGTCGCCGAGGAGGATCCCGTGAAACCCTACTCGGACCAAAGACTCGCAGAACTTCTGTCCGCCGAGGGTGTCACCGTCGCGAGGCGCACCGTCGCCAAGTACCGCGAGGAGCTGCGGATCGAGCCGTCGTGGGCGCGGAAGCGCAGATGATTCCTGTCGGCGATACTCCGGCGAGCGCTCCCGCCGCGCGGCGTACACGCACCGTCCGCGCGACCGCGATCATCACGGTGCTATTGGCGGTTGTCACGGCTCTCCACCTTCATGCCGACATGTACACCACATCCGAGGCCCTCCATCAACTGTACCGCCGCTTCTACTACGTGCCGATCCTCTACGCGGCTTTCGTGTTTGGCAAGCGGGGGGGCGCGCTGGCGGCGCTGGCGGCGAGCGTGCCGTTTGTGATGTACGTCGGTGTCGATCTTGGAGTGACACCGCCATCGAGCCTGGTGGACAACGGGCTCGAGGTGCTCATGTACTTTGTCGTCGGCGTGCTGTTTGGAGCTCTGCGTGACCTTGAGGAAGGTAAAGCTGACGATTTACGACAGGTGAGCACTCGGCTTGAAGATGCCTATCGCAAGCTTGAGGAGCGCGCGATCCAGCTCATCAACATTCAGGACTACACGCAGTCGATCCTGCGATCCATCACCTCGGGAGTGCTCACTGTTGGCCCAGACGCATCGGTGACCACCGTAAATCCCGCGGCGGAACGTCTTTTGGGTATGTCCGAGTATGACATGGTGCCCAAGCCTATCGGGCAACTCTTCCGAAGTGACGGCGGCATAGAAGGTGATGTGCGCAAGGTGCTCTCGGGGCGCGCACCTCTGACCCTGCGCGAAGTGACCGTCACTACAGTCAACGGTCGCGAGGTGCACGTCCAGGTGTCTACATCGCGTATGCGGGCTGTGGGCGGCCGCATTCTTGGCGCCGTTGTAACGATCGAGGACGTCTCTGAGATCAAGGCTCTCACCGACCAGCTCATCAGGGCGGACCGGCTCGCCGCGATGGGCGAGTTGACGGCCGGCGTCGCCCACGAGGTGCGCAATCCGCTCGGCATCATCCGTGCGAGTGTCCAGCTGCTGGAAGACGCTGGAGGTGACGCCGGAAGGATCGCGCAATCCGCCGACGTCATCAAGCACGAGATCGATCGTCTCGACAAAGTCATCAAGGCCCTCCTAGACTTTGGCAGGCCGAGCAAGCCTACGATGATGAGTACCGACCCAGTCGAGGTGTTGCGGGACGTAGTGCTATTCACAGGGCGGTTCGCTAGCCAGGCCGACGTGAGGATCGAAGAGGATCTGCCTGCGGGACTTCCACTCGTCATGGCCGACCCAGATCAACTCAAGCAAGTCTTTCTCAACCTCGTCACCAACGCTGTCCAAGCGATGGCTGATGCCGGGTCGGGTACCATCACCCTGACGGCTCGTCGAGAGGGTGACTACGTGGCGCTGTCGGTGGGTGACACAGGCCCCGGCATACCCGTCGAGGAATTGTCTAAGGTGTTCGACCCGTTCTATTCGACAAAGGATGACGGTACGGGCCTCGGCTTGACGATCGTTCATCGGATCATCGATGAGCATGGCGGACATATCGAGGTCGAAAGCGGAGCGGGTGGCTCCACGTTCACTGTGGCGCTGCCGATTTCCGTCAACGGGGATGTAAGGGAGCTTTTGTGACAGGACGTGTACTGGTCGTCGATGACGAGAAGAACATGCGATGGGTACTCGCGCAGGCGCTCGAGGGTGAAGGTTTCGAGGTCGTGCAAGCGGCTGACGGCAAGGAGGCGCTCGCGGCGGTAGCGGAGGGTGAACCCGACGTGATGGTGCTCGACCATCGCATGCCCCGGCCCGACGGGATGGAGGTTCTAAGGCGGCTACGGGCGCAGGGAAGCACCTTCCCGATCATCATGCTCACCGCGCACGGTAACGTGGCCCAGGCGGTTGAGGCGATGAAGGCGGGGGCGAGCGAGTACCTGACCAAGCCCTTCGATCTGGAGGAACTTAAGCTCGCGATCGAGAAGGCGCTTGCGGTCCGTGATCTCACGGCCGAGGTCGAGAGATTGCGCGAAGAGCTCGACAAGGAGTACGACGTTGAAGGGATCGTCGCGGCCGACTCCTCAATGATGGCGGTCATTGAGAACGTGCGCAAAGTGGCTCCCACCAACGCGACCGTGATGATTTACGGTGAGTCGGGAACAGGCAAGGAGCTGGTCGCCCGGGCGATCCATAGCCTGTCGTCGCGAGACGGCAAGCCGTTCATCTCGGTGAGCGCCGGCGCGCTGCCCGAGACCCTTCTCGAAAGCGAGTTGTTCGGCTACGAGAAGGGCGCATTCACGGGAGCGGTGAGTGCCAAGCCCGGCCGTTTTGAGATGGCTAACGGCGGGACAATCTTCTTAGACGAGATTGGTGACATCACGCCAGCGGTCCAGGTGAAGCTGTTACGTGTCCTTCAGGAGCGCCGATTCGAGCGCCTCGGCGGAACCAGGACGGTCGAAGTCGATGTGCGGGTGGTCGCCGCAACCAATCGTGACCTCCAACAGCTCATTGCCGATGGTGGCTTCCGGGAGGACTTGTTCTACCGTCTCAACGTAGTTCCGGTCACCCTGCCTCCGTTGCGCGTACGATCAGGTGATATCCCCTTACTCGTCGCACATTTTCTTGAGAAGCTCAACGCGGGAGCCAAGACTATCTCGCAAAAAGCGATGGAAGCCCTACTCGCATACCGGTGGCCGGGCAACATCCGCGAACTTGAAAACACGATCGAGCGCATCGTGATCCTCTCCCACGGCGAAGAGATCGGAGTTGAAGACCTTCCGCTCGAAATTCGCCTCAACAGCGGTGTTTGTTCGGACGCTTCGGGAGGTTTCACGTTGCCGGAGGAGGGTGTTGATCTCGAGGAGGTCGAGCTCGATCTGGTCCGCCAGGCGCTCGATCGCGCTGGTGGCAACGTACCCAAGGCGGCCAAGCTTCTCGGGCTGACAACCAAGACACTTGAGGCCAGGATGCAGCGGCTCGGAGTGTAGCGAATTTGGCACACCCCTTGCACCTCCATGAAAGAAACACAGCCCCTCCGAGGAGTCCCCACGTGTCTCGCTGGTTTCGCTCGCCTCAAGCGTTGCTTACCGCCGCCGCGATCGGCGCGGCGGTGTTTGGAGTTCTCGCCGTCGTGTTTGCTCTTGGACCGTGTTCCGGAGCGCAGATTGGCACATTTGGCGCGGCGCTCGCGAGCGGGATGCTCGTCGGCGTGACGACGCTCATGCTCCTTGCCTCCCGTCCTGTCGGGGGTGACTTCGAGGTTGATCTGGACGGCGGCCCCTGCGCTTCGTGCGGAGCGCCGCTTGTGGCGGGGTGGCGTCTGTGTCCATACTGCGGCGAGATGCTGGATCGCGACGTCAGTCATCCGGTAGATGCCGGGCGAACACTCCGCTTCTAAGAAACAGGTGACCTCGTATGTCCGAGACCAAGACCGTGCGCCTCGCCACGACAGGGATGCACTGCGGCTCGTGCGCGATGCTGATTGATATGACACTTGAGGACGCGACCGGCGTGAGAAGCGTCAAGACCGAGTACGCATCCGGAACGACCGAAGTCACCTTCGACCCGGAGGCGATCGACATCGACGGGATCGTAGCGGCGGTCAGGTCGATCGGTTATGATGCCACAGCTCTCTAACGGTTAATTCGCGACAGAACAGGGAATTCGCCCCATGGATGTTGCTTCGGTGAGTCTTGCCGCCGCGTTCGCGGCGGGCGTCGTGTCCTTTCTCTCTCCGTGCGTACTGCCGCTCATACCGGGCTACCTCTCATTCATGACGGGCATGGCTGTCGGTGACCTGTCTGGAGGCGAGGCACGCCGAAGGGTTCTTGTCCCGTCGCTGCTGTTCGTCGCCGGCTTTTCTGTCGTCTTCACAGCTCTTGGCGCCTCAGCGAGTGTGCTCGGAGGGTACCTCGTCGATCATCGCGAGACTATCGAGCGAGTTGCCGGTCTTGCTGTCATTGGGCTTGGCGTTCTAATGCTCGGCATCTTTAAAGTGCCGTGGTTGTATGGTGAGGCCCGGTTCGATCTTGGCCGGGCTGGTGCGTTTGGACGAGGAGCCGCGTTTGTGATGGGAGCCGCGTTCGCATTTGGATGGACGCCATGCGTGGGGCCTGTGCTTGGCGCGGTACTCGCGCTCGCGGGAACCTCAGGCGATGTCGCTCAGGGCGCGACGCTGCTCCTTGCGTATTCAGTTGGACTCGGGGCGCCGTTCGTAGCCACGGCGTTACTGTTTGGCTCCGTGCGTCCGCTGCTCACGCGCCTCAATCGTCACGCGCTTACCGTCAACAGGGTGGCCGGAGCGCTACTGATCGCCGTGGGTGTGCTTATAGTGAGCGGTACGATGTCGGCGCTCGTGTCAGTGCTCACAAGGGCGTTTCCCGGTTTGACCCCCTAACCGGCTCGTGAACGCTCCAAGGTTGGCCTTGCCCTTCAGGTGACGTACGATGTGCATGCGTAGTCGAACCTGAAGAGAGCGGTCGACAGCAGTTGTTCAGACGGCGTAGCAGCGGCGGAACCCTCGCTTCGAACATTATCCTGCTCACACTGCTGATGGTCTCGCTGACAGTGACCATGGGTGCCCTCACAGCGCTCGGAGGAGTGTACGATCTGGCGCGAGGGGAGGTTTCGGCGCGCCACACCGCGTATCTGCACGCGGTTGTTGGCGACGTTTCGCTACGGCTCGATCCTGCAGGCCGTCTCGTGTCTCGAGCGATATCTGTCGCGGTTGATCCCCGTGACGGAGCGATCGACCGCGGAGCGCTAGCGGCGCAGTTCGACACGGGCGTCGAGTACGTTGATAGGCTGATGTTCGTGCAACGCGATGGTACGGTGATCAGTGCGCACCCAGCGTTTCAGGCGCCTCGCGAAGGAATCGACAATCCGGTCGTCGCCGCGGCGGTGCCAGACCGTCCCATCTACCACTACGAGCGCGTTCCGGGAAGCTTGGAGTCGTGGTTGTGGGTGGCTCGTTCCGTGGCCGGACACGACGACCTCGTGATGCTCGCGCGTGTTCGTAGCGGTTTCGTCCAGCTTGTCGTCGACCGGTTCTCCGATGCCGCAGATGGACGGAGTGTCATGCTCGTCACCCCGTACGGGGTGACCGTCGCACAAAGCGGCGGAATGGCTGCGCCGATGCGGGAAAGCGTCGTCTTCACGCCCGAGGAGCCTGGTGCGGATTCGGGCACGGTTTCAGCGGTAGTGGACGATGGTTCCGTGGTGTGGGGGCGGTGGGCTGACATCGCGCAATACGAAGGTCTTGAGTGGCGTGCGCTGATCTTCGAGCCGCGATCGGTAATGGTGCTCGCGACGGTGCGCGCCCTTACTCCTGCGGTGGTCGCGCTCGCGTTGAGCGGACTCTTCTCCCTTGTGCTCGCAGCCGTGTTCGCAGGCAAACTTGTCTCGCCGCTCACTCGACTCGAGGAGCGTGCGCGAGAAGCGGTGACCGGCGCCTACGTGCATCAGCTCGCGAGTGATCGCTCCGACGAAGTCGGTCGTCTCGCCGAGGCGTTCAACGCGATTGCCGTACGGCTCAATGCGCTGCACGACCTCGCACAGCTCCTCGCGAGCTCGTCTCGGTTGGATCAGGTGCTCGACGGGATCGTAGCCACGATCGGGCATCTTGTTCGTAGCGCGAGCGTCGCTGTCTTCCTCGTTGACGACCAGTCGGGGACACTGTCGCTCGCTCGTTCCAACGCGTCCGCGGGGGGTAGCCCGCCCGCGATTCCCCTCGCGGCCGACACGTGGCTAGTCGACGCTATGCATTCGAGCGGTCCTGAGGTGCGCCTCTCACTCGGTGCCGACATGGCCTCCCTTGTTCCCGGCGAGTATGGCAGGTCAGTCACCGTGTTGACCGCCCCACTCGTCGTGGGGACTGAACCGCTTGGCGTGGTAGTGGTTATCGAGAGTGCCGGTCACGGCTTCACTGACGCGGAGACCGAGATGATCCGCACGTTCTCCGCGCAGGCGGCGGTTGCCGTCCATAACTCCCGCCTTTTCGAAATTGAGACACGTTCCAGGACCGAGGCCGAGGTGCTTCGCGCGGTTGCCGAGCAGCTTTCGCGACCCCAGGCGCTCGGCGCGGCGTTGAGGAGCGTACGGGAGCCGACGTCGATTCTGCTCGGCGCGTCCGGTGATGCGATGGCGGTGTTCAAGCGATCGGCGTTTGGATTGCCCGCTGCTCGTGACACCGTCCGTGAGCAGATGCTTACGGAGGCGTGGCGCCAGGTTGCGACGCCGGGTCGCCCGACGGTAGTTCTCGAACGGGGCGAAGCCGGTCCAAGCGACACATTCCTCGACGGGTTTGAGGCATCAAGAGCGCTTGTCGCAGCGGTGGAGTTCGATGGCGAGCCGTGCGCGGTTCTCGCATTTGCCCGCCGCGGCGAGCGCCGATTCACAGCGCGGGACCATCGGCTCGCCGCCGCGATCGCGAGCCAGGTCTCTTTGGCTTTTGAGAGCGCGTTTCATTACGAACGGGCTCGATCGAAGGCCGAAAGTCTTGAGACCATCTTCCGCATCAGTCAGGTGGTTAGCTCGTCGCTTCAGGCTAAGGTCGTTCTCAACCGCGTACTCGATGTGGTGCAGCGGGTGTTTGAGGCCGATGCGGTTTCACTCATGACCTACGACACGGACGCGCAGAAGCTACGTACTGAGATGGCGCGCGGACTCGTCTCATCTGCGATCCTTCGATACGCGGCCGATTCAGGGACCGACCTAGTAGGTCAGGTCTTTTCCGGAGGGGAGCCAGTGCGTGTCGATGACCTCATCACCCACGGTGGTGAAGTATGCACCCTCGCCCATGAGCAGGGGATGCGCTCTTTGATCTCAGTACCCCTGCTCGCCCGGGGCCGCAGCATAGGCGTGCTGACCGTATTCTCAACCGCCAAAGGCGCATTCTCGGACGAAGACATGGGCCTCCTGCACACGTTTGCGTCTCAGGCCGCGCTGGCGATCGACACGGCTAAGCTGTACGGCAAGGAACACATGGTGGCATCCGTGCTCCAGGCATCGATCCTGCCTGACACGCTTCCGGAGTTTGAAGAAATTGAATCGAGCAGCGTCTATCTGCCAGCAGGCGTGGAGGCTGACATCGGTGGTGACTACTATGATCTGTTTTGCGGTCCAGAGGGATCGATCTTTACGGTCATGGGAGACGTGTGCGGGAAAGGTGTCGCCGCCGCAACCAAGACATCGATGATCAAGTACACGGTCCGTGGACTCGTGGCCGCGGGACTCGGGCCGGCGCGCGTGCTCAGTGAGGTGAACAAGGCGGTTGCGAGCAGTGGTGATCCGAGCGACATTGTCACATTGTGGATAGGAGCAATCGACACAGACAATAGGGTGCTTCACTACGCGAACGGCGGTCATCCTGCCGCACTGCTTCGCAAAGCCGACGGTGTGATCTTGAGGTTGCCGCCAACGGGTCCGCTTCTCGGGGCCATGGCTCTGGCACCGTACGAACAAGAGAGCGTCGCGGTGGAGGAGGGAGACTTGCTACTCCTCTACACCGATGGAGTGACGGAAGCTCGCCGTGGGAATAAGTTCTTTGGCGAGGGCAGAGTACGCTCAGCGCTCAAGCGGGGCAGGGATGCCGATGGAGTCACTCAGGAGCTGCTCGCCGCGCTCGACAGGTTCGTGCCGGGTACCATCCGTGACGACGCGGCGGTGTTAGCCGTGCGTATCCGCGCGAAGCTCGCGCCCGGCGAAGGTTAGACTCACGAGGACGGCTAGCACATGGACTACTCGATCGACCGCCGAGAAGAGCATCACGCGTGCGTGGTACGAGTTGATGGCGACATCGATTTGGGAGCGGTGCCTGAGTTACGCCAGGCACTCGACCAGGTGATAGAGACCGGGTGCTCAAATGTCGTGATCGATCTGACCGGCGTGACGTACGCGGACAGTTCCGCTCTCGGCTTGCTGGTCTGGCTTGACCATCAGCTGCAGCCGCGGAGCGGCAAGGCGGTTCTGGCGGGTGCGAATCGCGATGTCGAGCGGATCTTCGAGCTCTCAGGCTTGTTCCTGGCTACAGGATGTCTCGAGGAGACCGATGATCTCGCGAGCGCCATGGCGTGCCTCGACACGGTCTCGGACACGACCGAGGTCGAGCGGGGACACTCTCTAAGTATCGCGGCCGACGTGCAGCGTCTCGCCGAAGCCAGAGAACGGATTGTCGCCTTGATCCGGGATCTCGATTTTTCCGACTCAGCGCTCTTCGATATACAGGTAGCCCTTGGCGAGGCGCTCGCTAACGCCGTGCGTCACGGTTCGCGCGGACAGGATGGTGCGGTGGTGACTGTTGCGATTGCAGTTCACACCGATAGGGTTGTCTTCGAAGTCACGGACATGGGTAGCGGGTTCGACGGTGAACACACGTGCAGTGACGATCTGTATGCGGTGGGGGGACGGGGGGTCATGTTCATGAGGGCGCTCATGGATTCAGTCTGTTTCGCTTCCGCCGAAGGTGGAGGGACTACCGTGCGTCTCGTGAAGCATCGTGCGGTCGACGCGCCCAGTGCTCTACGGTAGCGTGGGCGTCTAACGACCTGCGAAGGAGTCCAAAACGTGCCTCGTCGACAACGCGTACTTGTGCTGAGCGCCTCTTTTGGAGGAGGTCACTGGTCCGCCGCGCGGGCGGTACAGGAGTATCTCGCTACGCATCATGGTGACTCCGTCGAGGTGAAGGTCATCGATTTTTTCGAGGAGTTTGTGCCGAGCCTGAACGTGCTCGCGAAATTCGCGTACCAGCAGTCCATCCAGTTCCTGCCAGTGGCATACGGAACTTTTTTCGATCTGTCGAACAAACTTCCGGCAAACCCTGTTGTCCACGAACTGCGTATCATGGGACTTGCCCGCGCCGCCGAGTTCATTGACTCGTGGGATCCCGACGCGGTGGTGTCTACGTTCCCGGTCGCCGGAGGTGTGGTGGCCGATTTGAAGGAGACCAGGCCGATCGTGTCCGCGACGGTCATCACGGATTTTGGAGCTCATCGCACGTGGCTTCACCCGGCGACCGACCTCTACTTTGTGGCCTGTTCCGAGGTGCGCGATGACCTCGTTGCCCGGGGCATCGCGCACGAGCGGGTTGTCGTGTCAGGAATACCGATTAGGGAGCGCTTCGCCGAACAGGCTGGCAAGAGCGCCGCGCGAGCGTCGCTTGGCTTAGCCGAGGAATTCACTGTGATGCTCGCTCCCATAGCGGGGGGAACATCAGACGCGGTATCCCTCGCGTCTGCACTTAAGGATCTGGGGGTTCAGGTACTCGCGGTGGCCGGATCCAGTGAGCGCCTGAAGAAACGCCTCGATGCCGTCGCCAGAGGCGGCAGCCGCGTTCGAGTGTTCGGCTACGTGGAAGATATCAACAGAGTCATGCAAGCCGCCGATATACTGGTTGGAAAGGCGGGTGGGCTCACGGTTTCCGAAGCGCTCGCGTTGAAGCTTCCGTTACTGATATACAATCCAGTTCCAGGGCAGGAACTCTACAATGTTGACTTCCTCGTTAACTACGGCGCTGGCCTGATGTGCCGAGACGAAGACGACGTGGTCGAGAAGGTACGTTTCATGGCAACACACCCGCAACGTCTGCAGCAGATGGAAGACAACGCCGGGGCGCTCGGCAAACCAGCGGCGTCCCAAACGATCTGTGAGCGGGTTCTCGCGGAAGTGCGGACAGAGACAAAGTGAAGGTGAGAGATACGATGCAGTTGTTCGAGGCGATAGAGAAGCGGCACTCCGTACGCGCTTTTAGGTCCGACACGGTACCGCGTGAGGCGCTCGAGAAGATCATGCGGGCCGCCGCTCTCGCTCCGTCAGCTCTCAACGAGCAGCCGTGGCTCTTCTATGTGACTAGTGGCGAGACGCGCCGGCGGGTAGGCGAGATCATGGCGCAGTCGACCACTCATCTTGAGGAGTACGTAGACTTGATCGGACCCGAACGGATGTCAGAAGCGGTCCGGTGGTACTCAGAGCTCGGTAACGCTCCAGTCGTCATAGTGTGCGCGATGCCCAAAGCCGACGATCCGTTTGGACGACTCAACAAGCAGATATCTGTGGGTGCCGCGATTCAAAACGTCCTGCTCGCGGCGACAGCCATCGGGCTTGCCGCGTGCAACATCACGTTCGCATTTTGGGTGCGCGACGAGCTTGCTTCACACCTTGGCGTGCCGAAAGACCACGAGATCGTCACGATCATCGCACTCGGGTACAGCGCTGAACACGAGCCTGTATCGCCTCCGCACAAGAGCGACATCGCCGAGTATCTCGACTGATCGAATGGTCCGCGCAGTCTTCTTTGATGTTGGCAACACCTTGCTCTTTCCGTACCCGAGCGTGGCCGAGGTGTGCCGCGAGGTTTTCGCCGACGCTGGTCACGACCGGGAGCGTACCGACATCGAGGGATTGATGCCTCTCGTCGACGAGTACTACGAGGACGCGTACGGACGCGACGACACGTTCTGGGCCGATGAGAATCGAACCGCTGAGGTGTGGATCGGGATGTATTCACTCCTCGCGCGAAAACTCGGGATACAAGATGAGGCCGTGGCGGCCGCCCTCGCGGATCGGATATATCGTGAGTTCGGGAATCCTGCTAGGTGGATGCCGTATGCCGATGTTGCGTCGGCGTTTGAGCGCCTACGCGCGCGCGGTGTTGGCATCGGCATCATCTCAAACTGGGACAGCAGACTTGAGTCGATACTTGCGGAACTGGGTCTTGGGCGGATGATCGACGTGGTGGTCTCATCGGCGGCTGTTGGACTGCACAAACCCGATCCGCGCATCTTCGAGCACGCGTGTGAGGCACTTGGTGTCCTGCCCCACGAGGCTGTTCATGTCGGCGACCACCACTACGCCGACATTATCGGGGCGAGTGCGGCAGGCTTGCGACCGGTCCTCATCGACCGTCACGGCATCGACCGTCACGGCAGCGCGCTTGCGACGCTCGATCTGCTCGAGTACTCGCTGGGTTGGGTGGATGTACCTGCCGAACTGCCGGTATAGTTCGACGTGCAGGGTATCGGCAGTGCGCGCGGCGTATCTCCGGGGTGAAATCGCACCAAGAAAGGGGCACCATGGCTCTGCGAGACCTGCGAGAGTACATTGCACTGCTTGAGTCGAAAGGGCAGCTCAAACGGATTTCAGTCGAGGTCGATCCCTTGCTTGAGATCGGTGAGATCACCGACCGCGTGAGCAAGGCGGCCGGGCCGGCGCTGCTTTTTGAAAACCCCGTCGATCGCGCAAGTGGTCGCCGCTACGGCCATCCGGTCGCAATCAATCTTATGGGTGGTTACGACCGCATGTCCTGGGCGCTTGGGGTCGACGCCGGGACTGGTACGTGGCGCGATCTTGACGCGAAGGGTCGTCAGCTCATGGAGCTCTTGCCCCTTGATATGCCCGCTTCGATGAAGGACAAGCTGGGCGTGCTCATGGGGCTCAAGGACCTCGCGGGGGCGGGCGCCAAGGAGATCAGGCAGGGGAAAGCTCCGTGCCAGCAGGTCGTGCTACGTGGCGGCGATGTTGATCTGACAAAGTTGCCGGTACTTACCACGTGGCCCGGGGACGGCGGCCCGTTCATCACGTTGCCGATCGTGGTGACTCGAAGCCTCAAAGGCCGTCCCAACCTGGGGATGTATCGGTTGCAGGTTTTTGATGGCAAGACAACTGGAATGCACATTCATGAGCACCACGACGGCGCGAAGAACCTGCGCGAGTGGACAGCGGCGGGGCACGATCGCATGCCGGTATCCGTCGCGCTTGGTGCCGACCCCGTCACGATCTTCTCGGCCACCGCTCCCGTGCCGCCCATGATCGACGAGTACCTGTTTAGCGGCATTTTGCGTGGAGAGCCGGTGGAGGTGGTGAAGTGCGTGACTAACGACCTCCTCGTGCCCGCTCACGCAGAGATCGTGCTGGAGGGTTACGTGCCTGTCCACGAGATTCGGCTTGAAGGTCCATTTGGCGACCACACTGGGTACTACTCGCTTGCCGACCAATTCCCCGTGTTCCACATCGAGGCGATCACCATGCGCGGCGACGCAATCTATCCCACGACCATCGTAGGCCGTCCACCAATGGAAGATTGCTTCATGGCCAAGGCGACCGAGAGGATATTTCTTCCGGTCATTCGCGCGATGATGCCCGAGGTGATCGATTATGATCTTCCGCTCGAAGGAGTCTTCCACAACTGCGCGATATTCCAGATCAAGAAGGAGTTTGCTGGCCAGGCATTTCGCGTCATGAACTTCGCCTGGTCGATGGGGCAGATGATGTTCACCAAGTACGTGATAGTGGTCGATGAGGATGTCGATTGCCATGACTACAGCCAAGTCGCGTGGCGCTGCTTTAACAACGTGGATCCGAGTCGTGACATTCTCATAAGCAAAGGGCCGCTCGACAAACTTGATCACGCGAGCAATTTCGAGAGCTTTGGCTACAAAATGGGCATCGACGCTACCAAACCGCTCCCCGGGGAAGGTCACGAGCGAGAGTGGCCAGAGGCGCTCGAGATGTCGCCTGCGGTCAAGGCTCGGGTAGACGCGATGTGGGACGAACTCGGCCTTGGGTAGACTTGCCGAGAAGACGCGCATGCTGCTCGAACTCGTCAAGTTCGAGCACTCGGTGTTTGCGCTTCCGTACGCCTATATTGGCGCGGTATACGGCGCGGCACACACCGCGGCGGCATGGCCGCCGGTAGCCGCGCTTGGGTGGATCACCGTAGTGATGGTCGGTGCGCGAGCGTTCGCATTCGTCGTAAACCGGGCGGTTGACAAGGAGATCGACGCGCGCAACCCGCGAACCGCCGGCCGCGCAGTGCCCGCTGGACTTATCAAAGCGGGAGAGTTGTGGGCCTTTGCGGCCGTGATGCTCGCAGCGTATTTGGCAGGGGTCTGGCAGCTCGATCCTATCGTACGCGTGCTTTGGCCCATACCCCTTGTGGCGTTCATCGCGTACCCCTACATGAAGCGTTTCACGTGGGCGTGCCACTACTGGCTTGGGCTATGTCTCGGGCTGGCGCCCGTGGGCGGTTGGGTCGCGCTCGGTGCGCCGATCGCGCACCCCGCACCATGGCTGTTTGGCCTCGCGGTCATGGTGTGGACGGCTGGCTTCGACATCATCTACGCGACGATGGATTACGAGTGTGATGTTCGCGACGGTGTTCACAGCGCGCCGGCAAATCTGGGTATCCGTAAGGCGTTGTTGATGACACGCGCCCTGCACGTGCTCACCGTGGTAGTGTTTGTAGGGGCCGGAGTCATGGTCGGGGCGGGTTGGCCCTACTTCGGCGCGGTCGCCGTGGCGGCGGTCTTGCTCGCATACGAGAATTCGATCGTCTCGGCCAAGGATCTGTCACGAGTGGACGCCGCGTTTTTCACGTTTAACGGTGTGATTGCGATGGTCATCTTTGCGGGAGTGCTTGTCGATCGGCTCATCGCCTGAGTCTTTGGAAGGGGAGTGTGATGGGTCGGTATACGGTGGCGATCACGGGGGCATCAGGTAGTGTGTACGGTCTTCGTGCTGTCGAGCGACTGCTCGAACAGGGCCATGAGGTCACGTTTCTTATGACCGAAGCGGGCCGGGAGGTCACCGCTTACGAGACGGGTTTCGAGCTGCCGGCTGAGGACGCGGGCACGGCTCTGGCACGCTTTCTTGAGCTGCCGTCTGCGGCACTGCTACGGGTAGCGAGCTGCGAGGACTTGTTCGACCCGATCGCGTCGGGTTCTTACCGGGTTGACGGGATGTTGGTCATTCCTGCATCGATGGGTTTCTGCGCGGCGATTGCCTCGGGAATTGCTTCGAATCTTGCCGAACGGGCCGCCGATGTCATGCTCAAGGAACGCCGCCCTCTGGTTCTTGTGCCGCGTGAGACACCATTCTCGCTCGTGCATCTGCGAAACCTTACCGTGCTGACGGAAGCTGGCGCGATCGTCGCGCCCGCTTCACCGGGGTTCTATCATCGGCCTGAGACCCTCGACGATCAGGTGAATTTTGTTGTCGGCAAAGTGTTCGACGTGCTTGGCATCGAACATAAGCTGTTCGATCGTTGGGGTGGATGAGCGCGAGCAACTTGACTCGCGCAGGCTCATCGCGTCAGAATATTCGATCATAGGGTCCAATAGAAGTCGCTCAGTACTCGCAGTAGCACTAAACGTCGCAGCATTAGTCGTAGCATGGAGGTGGCAGCATGACCCTGTCGCAGGCGCGAAAGCGCTTCCCGCTTGTGCCCGCCGAGATCATCCAGTGGGCGATCGAGAACATCGCCGATCCGCGTGACGTCGAGCGCGGGCTGTTCAGGCTTGAACAGTCGAGGCGGATTCAGATCAAGTATTCCGCCTGAGATTGACCCGGTCACCCAGTAATGAGACAGGCCGCCCACTCCGGGCGGCCTGATCGCTGTTCTGGAGGCGACGCCCGGATTCGAACCGGGGATGAGGGCTTTGCAGGCCCCTGCCTTACCACTTGGCCACGTCGCCATCAACGATGTCCAGCGACATCGTACTACCGAAAAGACCGACCCCGTGTGTCGCTATGAAGCCTCCAGGACCGGCCTTCGTATGGAATCGATGGAGCGGACGAAGGGATTCGAACCCTCGACCCCCACCTTGGCAAGGTGGTGTTCTACCACTGAACTACGTCCGCGCAAAGGGTAGTCTAGCAATCGCCCCCCGGCGAGGCAAGCCGCTTTCGTGCAGGTTTCGTGCTGGTACGCCGCCGCTTGAGGGCTTTGGTTTCTGGGAGCGAGGTTTGCCGTTTGGCGGACCACCACGAGCGTCTTGTCAGTAAACATCCCACCGAGCGACCCTGCCGGCGCTTGGCGGTTGCGTGATTCGCGTTGCGCTCTGCCCGGGAGTTGGTACAATGTCCGTCGTCGCGCTTGATGGCGTGCCATGGGCGATTAGCTCAGGGGGAGAGCACTTCCTTGACACGGAAGGGGTCAGAGGTTCAAATCCTCTATCGCCCACCATGGATGATGAAACGCCCCTTCGGGATCTCTGCGGAGATATTCGAAGGGGCGTTTTAGCTGGCAGGAGCCGATAGCGCAGTCGGTGAGCTCTGCGTTCAAAGGGACCGCTTTGAAACAAGCACGGTTCACCGAGGCCCAGATCGTCGACATCCTCGCCCAAGCTGCCTGGGGCAACATGACGGGCAAAGACGTCTGCGGTCGCCCGGGAGTCCACGCACACCCGTCTCCGTCCGCGCACGGACAGTTATGGTAGACTACTCGGTAGCACTACTAGTCGGCACTACTATCTGGAGCTACTGACATGGCCAAGATCAACATCAGTCTTCCTGACCACCTGCTCAAAGAGCTCGACGCCATCGCCGTCGAGCTGCATGGATCCCGGAGCGGCTTCGTTGCCGAGGCAACCGCACGGTACGTGGCGACGTTGACCGAGGAGCGAACTCGGGCCGAGCGACAGAAGCGCATCGATCGGGCACTGGAGCAGGCAGCGGCTCTTGGGGAGAAGTTCGGCTCATTCGATGCGATGGCATCAGTCCGGGAAGACCGCGACCGGGACGAGCGCGTGGGTGCCGACACGTGAGCGCCTTCGTGGTGGTCGACTCTTCGGTTGCCTTCAAGTGGTTCGCTCAGGCCGCCGAGGAGGGGGTTGACCCCGCCCGAGCTCTGCTCGGTCGGCATCGGGCAGAGACGATCACGCTGGCTGCGCCCACCCTCCTGCGCCTCGAAGTACTCAACGGGTTCTGGAAGCGCAAAGCCACTTCGGCCGATCTCGCGATGATTGCCGCTACGCTCGATGACTTCGCCCTTGCGTGGTTCGATCTGACGGTCGAGCTTTCGTCGCATGCGGCGCACGTCGCCGCCGAGCATCGCCTCACCGTCTACGACTCAGTGTTCGTCGCTCTCGCGCTGCAACTCGACTGCGAACTCATCACCGAAGACCGTGAGGTCATCCGCACAGGAGCGTGCCAGCTGCTGTCACTCGGCGGGTAGCCACCTTCGCCGAGCGGTGTGCGCGACGGTGATAAGACGCATGTGGGCTCACTCGGCGGATGGCTGACCCGCGATCATCGCTCACAACTGCGGCCTGGGGCGCGCCGCACTGGCTGTGAGAGTAGCCGTGAGAGGAAGCCCCGGATTATCCGCAGAGATGTTCGAACGGGGCGGTTTTTGTTGCACGCGCGTGGCACTTCGTCAGATTCGAAGCGGTTCTCACGCCTTGGCGTGGGTACAAACTGCGAAACGGTAACTCACGCTATCAAGGAGTCGTGAGCCGGAATTAGGGTGGTGGCTGTGGTGTATGTGTCGAGGATCCGCACGGTCTTGCTTATGAGTCTTGCCGCGGCGCTTGTATTGGGTGCGGTGGGATGTGCCGAGGGTGGAGGGGAGAACGCCGCACCGGAGTCGCCCGAGACGGAGGAGTCGCCGGCACCTGAGGAAGAAGATGATGCCGACTCTGAGTCGATGGACACAAATCCCGACAGGACACTTGTCGAGAGCACCTGTTCCGGCTGTCACGATCTGGCGCAGGTGTGGGCCGCTGAATATGACCGGGCAGGCTGGGAAGCCGTCGTTACCCGGATGGAGTCGAACGGGTTGGAGATCTCCGACGATGACCGTGCGAGGGTGATCGAGTATCTCGCCGGAGGGAGCGGTAGTTAGCTAACGCACCCGCTGTGTGCGTACGTGTGTTCCGAAGGGCGTCGGGTTACGGTATAGTTGTGCACAATGTTGTACACACCGCGCGCCGTCATGGCGAAGCGGCATGCCGAGGCCACAGAGAGGGGACGCCCGATGTCGGACTCCGTGATCGCGCTCAGCGACGGCATCAACGCCCGAGTAGACGCGTTTGTTGAGCGTCGTGATGCGCTCAAGGACGCCGATCGTTACTTCTATCTGCAGGCGACGACCGGACGCACCAATCATCGGGTGCGGATGGTGGACGGTCGCGAGATGGTCCAGCTCGCCTCGTACAGCTACCTCGGGCTGATCGGACATCCGCGTATTGAGGCCGCCGCCAGGGAGGCGATCGATACCTACGGCACGGGGGCTGGCGGTGTGCGCCTGCTGACAGGCACGACTGATCTTCACGAGCGGCTCGAAGCGCGCATCGCCCGGTTCTGCGCCCGTGAGGACGCGTGCGTCTACTCGAGCGGTTACGTAACAAACATTGCGATCATCACGGGACTCACCGGCCCCGGAGACCTCGTGCTGATGGACAAGCTCGATCACGCCAGCATCGTTGACGGATGCCTGCTCTCGGGTGCGAAGTGGCGCACCTATCGTCACAACGACATGGCGCACCTTGAGAAGTTGCTTGCGGACTCCGCCGGCGAGTACAACACGGTTCTCGTCGTTGCGGATTCGGTCTTCTCGATGGACGGCGACATCATGGACTTGCCTGCCACACGGGCGCTGTGTGATCGCTACGGTGCTCGCCTTATGGTTGATGAGGCCCACTCGATCGGATCACTCGGAGCTACCGGTCACGGTATCGAGGAACACTTCGGCATGGTGGGCTCGATCGACCTCAAGATGGGCACACTGTCCAAGTCGATCCCGAGTGTTGGAGGCTACCTTGCTGGCGCATCAGATCTGGTGGACTACCAGCGCCACATGTCTCGGCCTTTCATCTTCTCGGCGGCCCTTCCGCCTGCGCAAACCGCCGCCGCACTTGCAGCGTTCGACGTCATAGAGGATGAACCCGAGCGCGTTGCGCGACTTCATGACGTGACGCGTCGCTACAGCGTCGGCCTGAAAGCGCAAGGCTGGAACACGATGGATTCCGAGACGTGCGTGGTGCCGGTTTTGGTTGGCGATGAGGCGCAAACGATGGATCTGACCCGGATGCTTTTCGACAGAGGGGTGTTCGTGTGCCCCATCGTCCATCCGGCTGTCCCGCGCGGGATGGATCGCTTGCGTACGTGCTTGATGGCGACGCACACGGATGAGGACATCAGACATTCGCTCGACGCGTTTGCAGAGGCTGGCTCAGCACTCGGTCTGATCGCGTGACAATGCCGCGCAGCGCTCTTCGGTTGTCGTATACTGCGGGTCAGTACCACATCTTGTGCTCCGCGCGCGCCGTTCGCGGCGGAGTGTGACGGCTCGCGCGGAGAGGCGGGTGATGTGACGAAGTCTGGGCCGCTTGACCGGCACGCGTCGGGAGCGCCTGTCACGGCTGCCTTGCTCGGCGTGGGGGTACTCGTAGCCGCTCACATCGCTGTTCCTTTCGACGTTGCGTACGGGTCTGCCTGGAGCCGGTTTGAGCTCGTGCTCTACACGATCGCACAGGCGCTTGCGGTCGTAGGCGCAGGGATCGCCGCTTTGCGCGTCGTGTCGGATCGACTGTTCTGGTCGCTGCTGACCCTTGCCTGCACGTTCGTGCTCGTATACGACCTGCCGTGGACTTTCACCGTGTGGCAAGGGAACCCTCCGCCGACCGACGGCACAACCGCATCACTATTCCTCGTGATTCTTCCAGCAACGCTGTTTCTCATCCTGATTGCAACGATGACGCGGATGGACGAGCTTGCCTGGCCAGCGCGTCTGAAGTTCATCGTCGGCGGTCTGATCGTGCTCACCGCCGTATTTGTTGCTTACCTAGTGATGTTTGTCCGTCCGCTCTTCAGCGCGTGGGAGTCCGCCGAGGTCACGCACGTGCTGCGGTTGAGCTTGCACGGGAGTATCGGTGTGGGGATGCTCCTGGGCACGGCAGCGACTGTGATGTGGCTAAACGTATCCGCGTGGCGACCATGGGAGAAGCTGTTTGTCGCCGCGTTCACCGTCTACGGATCTACACTCGCGCTTACGCCAATCTACAACGTAGTCGTTCGTCTCGCCCCGTCTCCGTACTCACAGCTTCACGAAACGCTGCTCATGGTCGGTCCGGGACTCGTGTTCGCGGCCGCGGTCGCCCGTCTGGGGGACGGCAGGGACCACGCGCCGCTCATTCGATACGGCCCAACAGGTTACGGGCGTGTGTGGATAGCCACGGTCTTCGCTTGCGGCGCGATTGCCGTAGCGGGGTTCTTGGCCCTGGCAGCGGTCCTTGCGCCCAGCGGATCCTTCGACGAGGCCCTCTATGCGTCTGCCGCCACCATCATGCTCGTCCTTCTCGGCGCATGGCTCATCATGTGCGGGTACGAAGTTGCCGGAATCATGCGGGCGGTCACCGTCGATCGCGTCTCCGGCGCGCACAGTGTCGCGCACTTTCACGAGACGCTCGCCCGCGAGCTCGATCTTTCTCACCGTCACGGCGCCCCTCTGAGTGTCCTCTTCGTTGACATAGATGGTTTTCACCGATACGTGGAGACAAGCGGTGCGGAGTGCGGAGAGCGCTTGTTACGGCAGGTCGCAGAAGCGATACGAGAGGTCATCGGTTCCCTGGACCGGGTTTGCCGCTTAGAAGACGATCTCTTCGCGTGCGTGTTTCCTGGCATCGAGCGAAGGGGAGGGCATCGAATCGCGGAGTCGATCAGGGCCGCTGTCCGCGAGGAGTCTGCGATGACGGTTTCTGTGGGCGTGGCGGTCTTCCCCGAGCATGGATTTGCGACCGCCGAGTTGGTCGATGCGTGCGCATCGGCGCTTCGATGGGCGAAGGTTCACGGAAAAGACAGGGTAGAGTTTTTCTCGGAAGATCAACGCAAGACCGTCGTGCCGTCGAGCGAGGCCGCTGTCCCCGAAGGTCACGCCCACGTCGCTTCGGTCCGATCGCTTGCGGCGGCCGTGGACTCCCGCCATCTTGACACGCGCTACCACTCCCAAGGGGTCGCCGATCTCGCGGTGTTGGTCGCGAGAGATCTAGGGCTCGACGACGAGCGCGTGCGGCTGATTGAGCAAGCGGCGCTGATGCACGATATAGGAAAGATCGGACTGCCCGACGCGATACTCGGCAAGCCGGGTCGATTGACGGCCGAGGAGTATGCTCGCGTACAGGAGCACCCTGTTCTTGGTGAGCGGATTGTTGCCTCCACCGCTCTTGCGCATGTCGCGCCATGGATACGTTCCCACCACGAGAGGTGGGATGGCACGGGCTATCCCGACGGCTTGTCTGGAGGGGCGATTCCGCTGGAGTCGCGAATCATCTCGGCGTGTGACGCGTACGATGTCATAACCTCGCCGAGAGCGTATCGCGCGCGCCTCTCGGCGGATGCGGCGGTGCAAGAGATCGATTTGGGAATGGGCACCCAGTTCGATCCGGTCGTCGGCGAAGCCCTCATCGCGGTGGTCCGTCGAGCCGTACACCCTCCCGAGCCGCGTGGGCGTCATGCCTTTCCAGCGGCGTGATCCGGGCGGCGCGCTGCTTCTCCACCTCGCCGCGAGAATCACTCTCGCTTACCGCAACGTGTCGATGACAGCAGCGATGTCGCGTGGTCTTTCGGCACGCTTCCATGCGGATGTACTCGCGGCGGGCACTCCAGCGTTGTAGCTCGGCACATCCGCGTCGAAGTAAAAGATGCCGATCGGTATTTGGCACTCGTCGGGCGCGCACGTCATCTCGTCGAACGCAGACATCGCAAGCGTGAGAGCGGCGACGCGATCAGAGGCGTCGTGGCCGCTCTCTTCGAGCTTGTAAACACGCTCCCGGAACCAGCTGAAGGTGTTCAGCTTGTTCCACGTCACGCATGGCTGAAACACGTCGACGAGGGCGAAGCCGGGGTAGCTGAGTGCTTTGCGGTAGAGCTCTGTGAGGTGAGGAATGTCACCTGCAAACCCGCGGGCCACGAACGGCGCGCCCTGCGAGAGCGCGAGTCCTATCGGGTTCGCGGGTTGTTCGAGAACGCCCGAGGGAGTGGAGACGGTCTTGATCAGGTGTTCGGTAGTTGGGGACGCCTGCCCGGTCGTGAGGCCGTACACTTGGTTGTTGTGAGCGATGCAGGTCAGGTCTACGTTGCGCCGCAGAGCGTGCGCGAAGTGCCCCATCCCGAGCCCGTACCCATCTCCGTCACCCATCTCGACGATGACCTTGAGATCCGGTCGAACAAGCGAGAGCGCAGAGGCGACCGGCAGTGCTCGTCCGTGCAGCGCGTGGAAGCCAGCTGTCACGGTGAAATCGGCGCCATTGCCGTGGCACCCGATCCCCCACACAATCGAGTAGTCGGTGAAGTCCATCTCAAGTTGAGCGAGAGCTCGCTTGAGCGCCTCCCACATGCCGTAGTTGCCACAACCCGGGCACCACGTAGGTTTGTTGGGCGACGCGTACTCCTTGACCTCAGGCATCAGCCAAGCACCTCCTTTACGAACGCGACGATTTGTTCGGGCGAGAACGGTCGTCCGTCGTATCTGCGGAGCGTGTGATCGACATCGGTAAGGCAGTGCTCGCGAACGAGACTCTGAAGCTGACCCGTGTAGTTGCCTTCTACGATCGCGCTGCGCTTCGCCTTGCCGAGAAAGGCCGAGACCTCATCGGCAGGAAACGGCCAGACGGTGACGACTTGCATGAGATTCACGGTTACGCCTTCACGCTCAAGCCACCGCATCGCTTCTCGAACCGGCATTTTTGTCGTGCCGAAGACGAGCACCGAGAGGTCCGCGTCTTCGGGGCCGAAGGTGGCTGGAGGCGGGACGAGCGTGCGTGCTAGAGCAAGTTTGCGCATACGTTTTTCGTTTTGAGCGATCCGGTTCTCAGGGATCTCTCCGGCGGCACCGTAGCCAGACTCATCGTGCTCGTAGGAGTTGACGATCTGCTCAGCGCCACGCACCCCCGGCAGCGCACGGGGGGAGACTCCCGACGGGGTAACGCGGTATCGCAGGTAATCGCTTACCTCCCCCTCACAGATGAGCTCGCCGCGGTCGATTGCGACGTTCGATGCATCGAAGGGCGCTGTTGAGCGCCGGTTGTCCGACAGGTATGTGTCGCCAAGGATGATGACGGGAGTTTGCAGGATGTCGGCGAGATTGAAGGCGTGCCAGGTGAGGGTGAACGCGTCGTCATGGTCGCCGGGAGCGAGCACGACGCGAGGGAATTCGCCTTGCGAAGCGTGGATGGCGAATCGCAGGTCGCTTTGCTCGGTCCACGTGGGCATCCCGGTCGCGGGTCCGGGCCGGGTGAAGAGCCCGACAACGACCGCTGATTCGCTCACGCCCGCCAGACCGAACGCCTCGACCATGAGGGAAAATCCGCCGCCGGAAGTGGCGCACATGGCGCGCGCTCCGCCAAAGGCGGCCCCGACGACCATGTTCATCGCTGCGATCTCGTCTTCCGTGTGCTTGACGATGACTCCGTCGCGCTCTCCATGGTGTGCCATGAAGTGAAGAAGACTGGACGCGGGTGTCATCGGATACGCGCAGTACATACCTATTCCAGCGGCGAGCGCGGCAAGACCAACTGACTCGTTGCCATCGACAAGGATGCGTTCGTCGTTACGCTCACGCGGCGCGAGAGCGAACGGGAAAGCGCACTCGTTTTTCGCGGCGTACACGTAGCCCGCTGTCGCGCACGCGACGTTTTGCTCGGCGATCTCAGGTTCCTTGTGGGCGAACTGCCGCCTAATTGAGTCGGTAAGGTGTTCGAGCGGAAATCCGACGTAGCCGAGCACAGCGCCGAGCGCCGCTGTGTTGCGCATGATCTTCTTGCCGCCAGACTCTCGCACGATGTCGTCGAGCGGCACGGGGACGACACACACAAGCTCGGGGATATCGGCGATCGTCTCTATGTCTACCGCGCCAGGGTCGAAGATAATTGCGGCGCCCTCGGTCAGCTCGCCAAGGTGCAGCTCGATACTCTGCCTGTCGAGGGCGACGAGCACGTCGACTGGCTCGACGTGACTGTGAATCTCCTCGGCCGAAACGCGAAGATGATAGCTGTTGTGTCCGCCTTTGATGAGTGACGGATACTCAGTCAGATCGAAGGTCTCATATCCTGCCCTCACGAAGAGGCGGGCGAGTGTCTGGCCGGCCGCCTTAATTCCGAAGCCCGCCGGCCCTCCGATCTTGATACGGACTTCAGGAGTATCGGGCGCGTGGTCTGACATGTCGTACCTTCCTGCCGGGCGCGGGCTGGTGGACGCCGGACGTGGCTCGATGTGCGATGCGGCGCTACGCCGGACGGATACAGTGTGGTTCATTCCCGTTCGTCGAGGGATGACGCCGCGTGCGATAATCGGCGGGAAAAGTGGTCGCGCTCATCGGGCCGGCGCATGGCGGCACACGCGCCCACTTGGGACAGAGAGGGATTCGATGACAGAGCCACGCGTCACGGTTGTGCTCGGCGTGACGGGATGCATAGCGGCATACAAGGCGTGCGAGATCGTTCGCGCGCTCACGAGTTCCGGTGTGCGCGTGAAGGCCGTGATGACTGAGGCCGCCGCTAAGTTCCTCGGCCCGCTCACGCTGCGCACGCTAACTGGCGAGCCGGTCACGACCTCGCTATGGGACGAGCCGACCGCGGGTCGCGTCTTTCACGTCTCGCTTGCCGAGGAAGCCGGAGTCTTCGTCATCGCTCCTTGCACGGCGAACGTTATCGCGAAGCTCGCGCATGGGATCGCCGACGACATGCTCACGACAACCGCTCTTGCCACTGAAGCGCCGCTGGTGATCGCGCCCGCCATGAACACGCACATGTGGCGTGACGAGGCCACGCGCGCAAATCTCGCGGTGCTTCGCGAGCGGGGGGCCGTCATAGTGGCGCCGTCCGCGGGAGAGCTTGCGTGCGGAGACGTTGGAGAGGGGCGTCTTGCGGCGGTGAGCGACATCACCGATGCGATACTTGCCGAGGTGGTCCGCGTCCGTGACCTCGACGGGGTGCGGCTCCTCGTGACCGCCGGGCCAACGTACGAGCCGATCGACGCGGTGCGATTTATCGGTAACCGTTCGTCTGGCAAGACTGGATACCACATCGCTGAGGAGGCTTCGCGCAGGGGGGGCGAAGTCACACTGGTTTCTGGCCCCACCTCACTGCCGGACCCCTTTGGTGTGCGCACGGTGCGCGTCGAGACGGCCGCCGAGATGTACGAGGAGGCGATGGCGGCGTTCGCGGTAGCCGACGCCGTGATCGCGACTGCCGCTGTGGCCGACGCGCGGCCTGTTCACGTTGCGAGCGGCAAGCTCAAGAAGCACGAGGTGGCAGGGTCTCTCGAGCTTGAGAGGACTGTCGACATTCTCGCCGCGATGGGTGAATCGAAAGGTGAGCGTGTACTCGTTGGGTTTGCCGCCGAGTCCGGCGACCTTATCGGTTCTGCGCGTGACAAGCTCGTCCGCAAACGGCTCGATCTCGTGGTAGCCAATGACATCACGCTTGAAGGACTCGGGTTTGCTTCGGAGCGCAACACGGTTACGCTCGTTTCGGCGGAAGGTGTCGAGGAGGTTCCAGAGATGGCCAAGCGTTTGCTCGCGAAGGTTATCTGTGATCGGCTAAGCGCGCTGGTGGCGGGCGGGCGCGCGACACGCTCGTCACGCGCGCAACAGGAAGGAGCGACCTCATGACGCTGACAGGCACCGCGAAACGGCTCGCGGTCTATATCGGTGAAGCTGACCGGTACGATGACAAGCCGCTGTACGAGGCGTTGATGGAGTCGGCGCGGGTGGCAGGGTGCGCCGGCGCGACGGTCTTGCGCGGCATGATGGGATTTGGCGCGACGAGCCGCGAGCACGCCAAGCACGGCATGCGTATGTCCGTTGACCTCCCCGTGGTAGTGCAAGTGATAGATGTCCCCGACAGGATCACCGCGCTCGCCGAGGTGTACGCCGCGATGATCGGTGACGGACTCATCACTGTAGAAGATGTCAATGTGCTGCTTTACCAGGGAGGCATCACAGGAGGTCCACACACGGCATAGTCCATGCTGGTATAGTTACGTGTCGTATGTGTCATCCGTCGAGATAGGAGTGTGCGGTGGGTTCGAACAAGAGTAAGACAAACGGGTCCGGACAGTCACAACCTGTGGAGGCCGCTCCTGCCAAGAAGAAGATTCCGATGGTTCCAGCGACGATCGCCTTCGTGGTTGTGATCATTGCTATCGTGTTCATAGCTAGCACTAATGCGGGCACCGTTCGCATTGTCGACGGGAAGATCTCCCGGACGATGGCGACGGTCGACGAGTGCGCTGAGTTCACGGCGCCTCTGGTGGTTCCAGAAGGGCAAACGATAGAACAGGTTGCCGAAACCATCTTCGACTCGCTTTCTCAGACGACAGGCGTAGGCCTCGTGACTATCTACGTCGATGATCCGCGGGTCGATATCAACTACTGTCAGTCGTACTCGAATGAGCCAGCACTCTCTGAGATACTTGCGACAGCGGGTTACCTCGGCGAGTGATCTTGTTCAGCCACCACGCGGTGATGCCGGTTTGATCTTGATCACGGCACGATCATTCGTGTGGCACGTGGAAGTGCTCGTACCGTTAGCGGAGTTGAAGCACTGACGGCTTCGCCGTCGTACTGAATCTTCAGGGCTGGTTTTGCGACGAGCCGCACCGTGCTCGCGGTGTGAACCTCGAGTCCGGCGGAGCGGTCGGGGTTGTCGATGAAGCGGTCGAGAAACGCTCCCCAGACCGCAGGAATCAGCTCGGGCACGCTGCGTGTTCGCAGCACGACGACTTCGAACAAGCCGTCACTCGGGTCACTCGAACGAGTAAGCGCGAGGTCAAACTGTACTTTGACGACATTCATCACGAGGACAGCCATGCCCTCGCTCTCAACGGTTCGCCCGTCAAGGTCGAGCGTGAAGTGCGAGATCGTCGGGGCGAAGTGCTGCAAGGCGCCAACGAGATACGCGAGGGGGCCGAGAGTTGGTTTGTAGCGCTCGGCTGTCGCCATTACCTCGGCGTCGTAGCCGGCCCCGGCGGCGACGATGAAACCGGTTGGAGTGCTTCCGTCTTCGTAGGTGATCTCTCCCAGATCGATCTCGGTCGTCGAGCCCTCCACGGTGACACGGGCGAGTTCGAGGGGATCAGACGGGATCTCGAGATTCAAGGCCAAGAGGTTCGCGGTTCCAGCCGGATAAGCGAGGACTGGTATGCCTGTGCGGGCAAGGCGATAACAGACGGCGGAGACGGTGCCATCGCCTCCAGCGGCGACGACGCGGTCGAACGCGTCAGCGTCCCTGAGCAGGTGTGCGAGGTCCGCCCCCAAGCCCAGGAAGCGCATGGTTACTTCCACGTCTGCGCGCCCGAGGGCTCGCACATAGTCGTACAAGCCGGCGTCACCTTGGCCGGACCTGAGGTTAACGACCATGAGTACTCTCACGGGATCGTCCTCCGAGTTGTCGAGTGCGCGTGGTGTGTTTGCCAGCGCTCTGGCCTTACATGCTATATCGTGTCGTGTCAGACCTGTGATTTATCGTTGGATGTACCCGAAACGGAGGTGAGGCGTGTACGTACGTGACGCGGCGGGGTTGCGCGAATGCATTGGCCGCATTCAGAGTTCGCCGTTCATCGCGCTCGATACCGAGTTCATGCGCGATAGAACGTACTATGCGCGCCTGTGCCTGATCCAGATCGCCACGGACGACATGCAGGCGATCATCGATCCCCTGGCGGTGCGTGAGCTATCTCCCCTGCTCTCCGTCTTGGCGGACGTTCACGTGACCAAAGTCTTGCACGCTGGTTCGCAGGATCTCGAGATATTTTGGCAACTTATGGGGCGGGTTCCGGCTCCTGTGTTCGACACTCAAGTCGCGGCTACTCTCGCCGGTTTCCCGACACAGGTTGGGTACGGTGCGCTCGTCGAAAATATGCTCGGTGTCAAGCTCGACAAATCAGACACATTCACTGACTGGTCTCGCCGTCCGCTCTCGGAGAATCAGATCGAATACGCTCTCAACGATGTGCGCTACCTTCCGATGATCTATCGCGAGCTGCGCGGACGCCTTGAGACAGAGAATCGCCTCTCATGGCTCGAACCCGACTTCGATCGCATGGTCGACCCAGCGACGTACGATCTACTGCCTGAGGAGCAGTTCAGAAGGGTGAAGCGCGTCGCGTCGCTCACCCCTCGGCAGCTTGGCGTGCTGATGTGCGTGACCGCGTGGCGAGAGAACGAGGCCCGGCGCAGGGACGTTCCCAGGCGCTGGATCATTGGCGACGAGAGCCTGGTGGAGATTGCACGCAGGGTGCCGCTTGACGCCGTTCAGCTCGGTGCGATCCGCGGAGTTGGCGACAAGCTCGGGAAGTCTTCGTATCCCGGAGTGCTTGAGGCCGTCACCGATGGGCTCGCCCTGCCCGATGAGCGATTGCCGCACATCGAACGCCGCCGCCGCCGCCCGCTCGATATCGATGCCGCAGTTGATCTTATGGCTGCCCTGGTGCGTCTCCGGGCGAAAGAACACGGCGTCGCGGCGCCCCTGCTCGCTTCGCGCGACGATCTCAAGAACCTCGCCGCCGGAGAACGCGATGGAAATGCGTTGCTTGAGACGTGGAGACGGTCGATCGTTGGGGAAGAACTTATAGACCTTCTCGACGGGCGTTTGGCTCTACGCCTTGAAGAAGGAAAGCTTGTGGTAGAGGAAATGGGTTGTGATGACGCTGTGTAGCCCGACGTTCCGCACGGGCTCTGGCAGGACGTTTGCACAGTAGAAGGAGACCCCGCATTGGGGGGCGATTCTGCTACCGGGTACGGAGTCTACGGAGGTCACTAAGGATGTTCGGTTCTTACCTATACATATTGATCTTGGCTGTTGGGTTGGGCGTGCTAACCCAGTGGTACGTCAGCTCGTCGTTCAAGCGCTACGCTAAGGTTCCGCTCGCGACGGGACGTAGCGGATACGAGGTGGCTCGTGCGATGCTCGATGCCGAGGGGCTACATGGTGTCGGAATAGAGCGGGTGTCCGGACACCTATCGGATCACTACGATCCGCGTGCTCGGGTACTGCGCTTGTCGAAGGATGTGCACGACGGGCGCAGCGTGGCCGCAGCTGGCGTGGCGGCACACGAGGCTGGGCATGCAGTACAGCACGCGCGGTCGTTCGCACCTGCGGCCGTGCGTCAACTGCTGGTTCCCGCTGCGAACATCGGGTCTCAGGCTGCGCTTCCGCTTATCTTGCTCGGCGCGTTCATGGCGATTCCTGGCTTGATGTCGCTCGGCGTGCTTCTCTTTGCCGGTGCGGTTCTCTTTCAGTTGGTGACTCTGCCGGTCGAGTTCGACGCTTCGCGTCGCGCGCTCAGCTCCCTCACGGCTGGCAACGTGTTGCCAGCCGATCAGGTCAGAGGCGCTCGTAAGGTTCTCACCGCAGCTGCGCTTACGTACGTCGCGGCTACACTTATTGCGGTCTTGCAGCTGCTCTATTTCTTGGGTCTGGCGCGCCGTTAGCCGTAACGCGTGGAGAGCCGTCGTGCGCGACTCGGTTTCCTCTGTGGTGCCGGCCGTGCCACACAAGGGGGAGGTGTGGGCGTGACGAACGAGCGGACTTTAAGCGTGACCGAAGCGATGTCTGTCGCGAAAAGGGCGCTCGAGTCGATCACGCTTACTGTCATCGGTGAAGTCTCGGAGTTCTCGGACAAGCCCGGTTACAAGGCGACCTACTTCACGGTGTGCGACGCAGGAGCGTCGATGAGCTGTCTCATGTGGCAAGACGCGTACCGGGCTTCCGGGATCACGCTGCGCTGCGGGATGCTTGTCGAGCTGACCGGGCAGTTCTCGGCGTATCTTCCCAAGGGGCGGATGCAGTTCGTCGCTCGCAGGATTGCGCTGGCAGGAGAAGGCCACCTCAGAATGCGCGTGGCAGAGCTCACCCGGCGCCTTGATTCAGAGGGCCTCATGTCTGTGGTGAGAAAGCGGCAACTGCCCGCACTTCCGGAGCGGATCGCCGTTGTCACCTCGCCGCGAGGAAAAGCTGTACACGACGTGATTCGCACGCTTAAGCGCCGGTATCCGCTTGCTGAAGTGCTCGTCGCGGGAGTGCCCATTGAGGGTGTAGAAGCGGCGAGCTGCATTTGCGAGGGTCTTGCCACAGCGGTTCGCGCGGACGTCGATGTGGTATTGCTGGTTCGTGGCGGCGGTTCGTACGAGGATCTGATGCCGTTCAATGATGAAACGGTAGCTCGTGCGATCGTCGCGTGTCCGGTACCCGTCGTCACGGGGATTGGACACGAACCAGACACGACCATCGCTGATCTCGTCGCTGACCTCAGGGCTTCGACGCCCACCGCGGCGGCGGAGGCGGTGGTGCCCTCTTGTGAAGAGCTGGAGTCGATGCTTGGCGCGGTGTCCCGCCAATTAGCTAGAGCGCTGGAGCGAAAGGTGCGTGACGTGGCGCACCGTGTTCGCTTACTCGCTGACAGGCCTGTGTTTCGTGAACCGGTAGCGCTTCTTGGCTCGGCGATGCAAGCCGTAGACCAGGCGGAGGCCTCCCTCGCTCGCGCGATTCCCATAAGGATGGAGCGGGATGCGGACCGGCTGCGCTACGCACGAGAGGGACTTTTCCGGATCGGTCCCCGCCTCATTGACCGAGCAGGGGAAGACATCGGCCGCAACGCGTCTCGCTTGCACGACCTGTCGCCCCTTGCGATTCTCGGCCGAGGCTACGCCGTGGTCTTCGGGCCGGACGAGGTCACGGTGATCCGCTCTGCGGCCGAGGTCGCTCCCGGCGATGTCGTCCGGGTTCGCGTGCGTGAGGGACGGCTACGATGTATCGTGGATTCTACCGAGGAAGGAACTCTGTCATGAGTGACGAACGACATCCCAGCCCGGACGAGATGACGTTTGGTGATGCCCTCTCGGAGCTCGAGGGCATTGTCCGCGCACTCGAAGGCGGTCAACTCGAACTTGAAGAGAGTATGAGCCGATACGAGCGCGGAGTTGTGCTGCTCAAGGCGCTGCAGGGCAAGCTCGAAGGCGCCCAGCAGAAAGTGACCATGCTCCTCGGCGAGCTTGACACCGGTGAAGGCGATGATCAGCGGGTGTAGCTGACCTCACCCAGGGGAGGGAGTAGCGGTGACCGAGTGCCTGTTCTGCAAGATCGCAACAAGAGAGATACCTGCGGAAACGGTGTTTGAGGACGATCTCGTGCTCGCCTTCGATGACATCTCCCCGCAGGCGCCAGTGCACACGCTCGTGATACCCAAGGCGCACTATCAAAACCTGTCCGATGATGTGGAGCACTCGGTGCTCACGGCATTGTTTGCGGCGGTTCCCACGGTCGCCCGACTCAAAGGAGTTGCTGCGTCCGGATACCGTGTCATTGTGAACAACGGATCAGACGCCAACCAAACCGTGGGCCATCTGCACGTTCATGTGATCGGCGGGGCGCCTATGTCGCACGGCATGGTTGAGCTTGCGCCATGACGGAGCCGATCAAGACGACGGTGGCGATAGAGAGCGATGTGGCGTGAGTGCGCTTCATTTTCTCGAGAACGGCTCGGTGTTAGTTGCGCACACCGGCGTCGTCCGGGCGGCCGTGTTTCCTCCTGAGGAATAAGCGTGCCGTCCGAGGCAGTGCCTGTCACCTTCCTGCCATGTGGCTCGACGGTGGACGTCGTACCCGGAACACCGCTGCTTGCCGCAGCGAGAGCCGCCGAAGTGTCGCTCGTGGCACCGTGCGGAGGCCGTGGACAGTGTGGATTGTGCGCTGTCCGGGTCGTGGAGGGGGAACTAGATGCGCCCGGAGACGTGGAATCGGCGGTCCTCGCGAAGACTCGACGACGCGATGAGCGCATTCGGCTCGCGTGTCGAGCGCTCGTAGGGAATCGCCCGGTCACAGTGATGCCACTCCTGTCGCAGGGGGACGCGAGGGTGGTTTCGCGAGTGAGGCACGGGGTCGGCGGCGCGATCGGCGCTGCTGTCGACCTGGGGACGACCAACGTCTCTCTACGTCTCATCGATATGCGGTCCGGGAGTGTTCTCGCTGACGGTGACGCGCCGAATCGCCAGGCAGCATACGGTGCGGACGTGGTGAGCCGCATCGAGGCGGCCATCTCGGGCGAAGCGGCGCCGCTTGCCGAAGCGGCGAGGAGCTCTATCATGTCGGCGCTGGCGGCTGCTATGGACGTGCCTAACGGCAACACCGTCTTGCTCGACAAAATGCTGATCGCGGCAAATCCCGCGATGGCGGCGCTCCTTCTCGGTGTCGATGTGAGCACGATGGCGGCACACCCTTTCGTTGTGGCGCTGCAAGATGGCGACGAGGCGGCGCTTGCTCGATCACTGCGAGTCACCGAAGCGCATGTTGTTCCGGCCATCGACGCGTTCGTAGGCGGTGACCTTGTGGCAGGCGCAGTCGCGGCGGGACTCACCAAGGGGGCCGATGGATTGCTCTACGTTGACATCGGCACGAACGTTGAGGTCGCGTTTGCGCTTCCGCATGCGACATTTGCCGCCTCGGCCCCGGCTGGTCCGGCGTTTGAGGGCGTAGGGATCTCGTGCGGCGGAGGCGCGGGTCCGGGTGGTATCACGCGAGTCAGCATCGACGGGAGCCGCATAGCCCTTGAGACGAGAGGTCTCGTCGCGACTCATTTCACATCTTCTGGAATGCTGTCCGCGCTTGATGCACTCCGAAGTTGCGGGCAGCTTGACGCCGACGGCACTCTGCGGCCTCGCGGACCGCTCGCGGACCGTCTGTTTGCCAGCGATGGGATTCGGGCGATTGCGCTGGGAGAGGAGCCGGAAGACAGGTCCATCTACCTCACGCAGCTTGACATTCGGACCGTTCAGTCAGCAAAAGCGGCGGTCGCGGTGGCGGTTTCGGGGGTGCTTGACGCCGCCGGAGAACACCAGCTTGCTCAAGGAGCCATAGTATCGGGGGCGTTGGGCGCCGCGATCGACAGTGAGGTACTGGTGAGACTGGGATTGCTGCCGAGTAGCGTGGCGGGCAACATCGTGGTCATGCCAGACGCCGTCTTGTCTGGAGCGGCCGCCATGCTCGTGTCTGACTGTGCTCTTGAGGCGGCGCGGCATTTCGCGCAGACCGCCAAACATGTTGACCTTGCCGCGGGTGAGGGCTTCTCGGCGGCGTTTATGTCGGCGCTCCAGCTCAAGCCGTACATGCCGGAATAGACGAAGATCCCGGCCTTCGGGCCGGGATCTTCACATTCCTTCCCCTGCTTACCCCTGAGTCTCTGCGGGCCACCACGGTCAACAGCCTGGTTGTCCACCGCGAATCGGGATGCCGGTCGCCGACGCCCGCCTCTTGTCGCTCTTCGGATCCCCCGAAGAGCATTGCTGGGAAGGGAAACCGTTCTGAGCGAAATGTACCTGATGATTGGATTCACTGCAACATTTGTTACAAGATTCTTTCGATTTCTGGGCCTGTTACCATGGCACCGATCGTTCGCTGTCCCGTCTGAGGAGTGTGCGATTTCGGTTTGATCGCCGCCCACCGAACGATCAGGGCCGTCTACCTGATGTGAAGGGTATTTCGCGACCAATGAACCGTTACGATTGCTGGGCACATATCTGCGTCGATCGCCGAGGACCGTCCTAGCCGCTGAACCGGCGTAAGGGTTGCGGCCGGGAATCAAGTTCATGCGTGCGATTTGACTGATGACAGGGAGGTTCAGGAATGTCTGATGAGAAGACTTCGATCGAATCGTTGATGAAGGAGCTGCGCGTCGTTGAGCCAGCTGACTGGGTTCGCGAGAGGGCGCACATCAAGTCCATGGAAGAGTATGAGGAGATGTATGCCCGCTCCGTCGAAGACCCGGAAGGGTTCTGGGCTCAGATGGCTGAGGAGTACCTCCACTGGCACAAGAAGTGGGACTCGGTCGTCGAGTGGGAGTTCGACACGCCTCGGGTCGAATGGTTCAAAGGCGGTAAGACTAACGTTGCGTACAACTGCATCGATCGACATCTCAAGACATGGCGGCGTAACAAGGCGGCCCTCATCTGGGAGTCCGATGAAGGTCACTCGAAGATTCTCACGTACCAGTCGCTCTACTACAAAGTATGCCGATTCGCGAATGTGTTGAAGAAGCACGGAGTGAAGAAGGGCGATCGCGTCGCGATATACATGCCCATGATTCCCGAGCTCGCGGTCGCCATGCTCGCGTGCGCACGCATCGGAGCGATCCACTCGATCGTCTTTGGTGGATTCTCCGCTCAGGCGCTGCGTGATCGAATTCAGGATTGCGGGGCGAAGCTGCTGGTAACCGCTGACGAAGGCATCCGAGGTGGCCGAGTTGTCCCGCTCAAGGCGATGGTCGATGAAGCGCTCCTGGAGTGCACATCGATCGAGTCGGTCATCGTTGTCTCTCGAGCACAGACGCGTGTTGACATGGAGCCCGGTCGAGACCACTGGTACCACGAGGAGGTTCATGCGGCCGACATCTCGAATCATTGCGACGTCGAGTGGATGGACGCCGAGGATCCGCTCTTTATCCTTTACACGTCGGGATCTACCGGAAAGCCGAAGGGCGTGCTCCATACAACCGGCGGATACCTCCTCTACGCGACGATCACGTTCAAGTACACCTTTGACTACCACGATGAGGATGTATTCTTCTGCACGGCCGACATCGGGTGGGTCACGGGACACAGTTACGTGGTGTACGGTCCCATGAGCCTCGGGGCCACCTCGCTCATGTTTGAAGGTGTTCCTACGTACCCGGACGCCGGCAGGTTCTGGGCGATCGTTGAGAAGCACGGCGTGAACCAGTTCTACACAGCGCCGACTGCGATTCGAGCTTTGATGAAGCTAGGCGAGGAGTGGCCCGCGAAGTACGATCTATCGAGTCTGCGAGTTCTCGGCACGGTGGGTGAACCGATCAATCCCGAGGCGTGGATGTGGTACTACCGCAACATAGGCCGTGAGCGGATTCCGGTCGTCGACACGTATTGGCAGACCGAGACAGGCGGTCACGTCATAACGAACCTGCCAGGTGCGACCCCGATGAAGCCCGGCTCGGCTACTCGTCCGTTTTTCGGGATACAGCCGATCGTACTCGATGAGAACAAGAGCGAGACTCCGGCGGGATCCGGCGGACGCCTGTGCATCAAGTACCCGTGGCCTGGCATGCTGCGAGGCACGTGGGGTGATCCTGAGAACGCGAGGGTTCGGGAGGTCTACTTCTCGACGTTCCCCGGCATGTACTTCACGGGAGACGGTGCTCGAAAGGACGAAGACGGCTACTACTGGCTCCTTGGCCGGGTCGACGACGTCATCAATGTGTCAGGTCATCGAATGGGCACCGCCGAGGTTGAGAGCGCGCTGGTGAGCCATGAGACGGTAGCCGAGGCCGCGGTTGTTGGTTTTCCGCACGAGATCAAAGGTGAGGGCATCTACGCGTACGTCATTCTCAAGGGAGGAGTCGATGCCGTCGAGGAAGACTTGCGAAAGATTCTCATCGGCCACGTTCGCAAAGAGATAGGGCCGATCGCGAGTCCCGACCACGTTCATTTTGTCCCCGAGTTGCCCAAGACCCGTTCCGGAAAGATCATGCGGCGGATCCTGCGCAAGATCGCGGCGGGGGAGACGGACATGGAAGCGTTTGGTGACATTTCGACGCTTGCTGATCCCGCGATCGTGCGTACGATTCTCGACACGCGTCCCGCTGAGTAACCCGTAGTCGAAGTCAGCGGGATACGGACCCCGGCGGTACCTCCTCCGTGAGGCGCGCCGGGGTCTGTTTTGTGCGGCGTTCTGTGCGGCGTACCACACCCACGGCTATTCGGTTCGTGATAGACTTTCGTGCGGCTTTACGTGAGTTTCGCGATGCGAAAGGAAGACTTCCCTTATGGCGTTCAACGACCTGTTCTTGCGTGCTGCACGTCTTGAATCTACCGAGCGCACCCCGGTATGGATGATGCGTCAGGCTGGCCGGTACATGGAGGAGTATCGAGCGATTCGCGCCAAGTATGGCTTTCTCGAAATGTGCCGAACGCCCGACCTCGTGGTCGAAGTGACGCTGCAACCTGTCGATCTCGTGGGTGTCGACGCGGCGATCCTGTTCTCCGACATCCTGGTCTCGTTCCCGGGCATGGGTTTGGACCTCGAGTTCGCGAAGGGAGAAGGGCCGGTCATCCACAACCCCATCCGCAGTGTCGCCGACGTCGAGAAGCTCGTCGTTCCCGATCCCTACGAAGCGACCGGCTACGTGATGGAATCGATCACGATGCTCAGGCGCGAGCTCGAGCACAAGGTGCCCCTGATCGGTTTTGCGGGTGCCCCGTTCACGCTCGCAAGCTACGCGATCGAGGGTCACGGCACGCGTGATTACGAGTACACGAAGGCACTCATGTGGGGTGAACCGGCCGCATGGGACCTGCTCATGACCAAGTTTGGCGACACTACCATCGCGTATCTGAAGGCGCAGATCGACGCCGGCGCCCAAGTGGTGCAGTTGTTCGACAGTTGGATCGGATATATGGCTCCGCGAGATTACGAACGCTACGTGCTGCCTCATACCGCGCGGGTTCTCGCCGAGGTCAAGGCGCACGGTAACGCGGTGGTTGACGGAGGCGTACCGGTCATCCACTTTCCCAACGGCGCCACTTCGATGCTCGATCTCGCACAGAAGGCTGGCGGAGATATCATCGGTGTTGACTGGCGAATCGATATGAGGAAGGCCGTCGACATCATCGATCCGAGTTTTGGCATCCAGGGCAATATCGATCCGGTTGGACTGTTCGCGCCCGACGATGAGCTTGAGAAGATGGTGGTCGAGATTCTCGAGGCGGTCGGAACCCGGCCTGGTCACATCTTCAACCTCGGCCATGGGATCCACAAGACGAGCGATCCGGAGAAGGCCCGCTCTATGATTCGCTTCGTGCACGAGCACTCCGATCGTATCAGGAGCGGTCGTTGATAGCGGCTGACGGAAGTGTGTCCACGAGTGCGGTCCTGTTGATCGGCTACGGAGGTCCCCACTGCCTCGACGCGGTCGAGCCCTTCATCGCCCGGCTCATGGGGAGGACTCCCGAACCGGAGCTCCTAGAGGAGGTCAAGCGGCGATATCTCACGATCGGCGGTTGCTCCCCCATGCTTCCGATCGCTCAGCTGATCGCCCAGGGCGTCGAAGAGAGACTTCTCACACGGGGTCACGAAATTCCGGTGGCTATCGGCATGCGCTACGCTCCTCCGATGATCGGAGATGTTCTTCGCGCCATGTACGAGAGGGGTGTTCGCAAGGTCGTCACGGTGTCGCTTTCTCCGTACGAGTCCGCGATCTCGACGGGTGCGTGCCGTGATGCGATCGACGATGCGTGTGCGGAATTGGCAGACATGGAAGTGATCTCCACCGAGCTGCTGCACACGCTTCCCGCATTCAGCGGACTACTCATCGGCGGAGCTGCCGCCGCGATCCATGAGCTCAAGGACGTTGCTTCGAAACTCGTCATTTTCACGGCGCACAGTCTGCCCGTGTCCGACATCGATGACGACGATTCGTACGTCGTCCAGCTTCGGAGCGTGCTCAACAGGATCGTTTCCGGACTCCTGATGGCCGAGGGAACTGAGCTCGATGGCGCTTCGGAGAAGCTTGCGGGCATCGAGGCGTACGGCAATCTCGGCGATCCGCAGCCTTGGGTGTTCGCGTATCAGTCGAAGGGTCGTAAGCCAGGTCCTTGGCTCGGCCCAGATCTCGATGATGTGATAGGTGCCGCCATACAGGGGGGCTTTGAGGGTGTCGCGCTGTGTCCTATAGGGTTTGCGATCGACAACATGGAGACTCGGTACGACCTCGATGTCGCCTCTGCCGATCGTCTTCTCGGAGCGGATATCGAGTACAGCAGAGCAGCCCTTCCCAACGATGATCCGCTGATTCTCGACGCGATCACGGATATGGTGGAGCCGCTCGTGTAGCGGAATGGCAGTGATCGAAGACGGCCGACCGTTTGGAGCGTGAAGGAGAAGGCGTCCATGAAGCACATAATTGTGATCGGTGGGGGCGCTGCGGGTCTTGGCGCGGCGTACAAGGTCAAACGTGCGGCCGAGGAAGGCCACGACGTGACCTTCACACTCATCGAGAAGGATCCACGTCTTGGCGGGAAGATCGCTTCGGAAATGGTCGCTGACCCCGAGGGTGCGGGCGATTTCATAGTCGACGGGGGCCCCGATTGCTTTCTCACCGAGAAGCCCGGAGTGCACCGTATCGCCAAGCTTGCTGGCATCTTCGACGAGGAGCTGCCGACCGATGACGCACGCAAGCGAACCCACATCCTTTCGCGCGGACAGCTTCATGATCTTCCTGACGGCGTGATGATGTTCGCGCCAACCAAACTGGTCCCATTCGCGACGACAGAACTGTTTTCGTGGCCGGGCAAGATCAGAATGGGCCTGGACCTGTTCATCCCCCGAAGGACATGGCCGGTGGGCGAGCGCAGGGATGAGACACTTGAGAGTTTTGTCGTGCGCCGGATGGGGCGTGAGTGTCTTGACCGTATCGCCGAACCGCTCGTGGGCGGGGTTCATGCGTCCGATCCGGCCAAGATGAGTCTTGCAGCCACCTTCCCGCGGCTGCTTGATATGGAACAGACGTACGGCGGCATGATCAAAGGCTTTCTTGCGGCACGCAAGAAGGTCGAAGAGATTCGAATGAAGTACCCGCCCAAGCCAGGCGCAAAGCCACGCACCTTCTTTACCTCGTTTGACTCTGGCATGCAGCGCCTTACTGACGTCATGGCCGACCGCGCTGGCCGCGACTCTATGCGGATCGGCGTGGCGGTCGTTGCGGTCGAAAGAAACGGTGATCGGTGGGTTGTGACCTTGGCAGACGGTGAGCGCGTCGAAGGCGACGCCGTCATTGTGGCCACTGAGTGTTGGGCTGCCGAGCCCCTCATGCGTACCGTCGATGAGAAGATCGCCGACGCGCTTGCCGGCATAGAGTCGTCCTCCTCGGCGACGATCTCGCTTGGCTTCAAGGAAGACGAGGTCGGCATCGACATGAACGCGTTTGGACTACTCTGTCCGATCGTGGAGAACCGTCAGATGATGGCAGCTTCGTTCTCGTCGACCAAGTGGCCGGGTCGCGCGCCCGCCGGTCGCGTGCTGTTGCGCGGCTTTGTGGGTGGTCCTCACAATCAGTCGATCATGGAGGAAAGCGACGAGCGTCTCGTCGAGATAGTCCTCTCAGAGATGCGTGACATCCTGGGGGTGAAGGGCGACCCGCTGTTTAGCCGAGTCTACCGGTGGCATCTTGGCATGCCGCAGTACACGATCGGCCATCTCGACCGCGTCGAAACGATCGAGTCGCGTGCCCGCGAGATTCCGGGACTGTGGCTCGGTGGCGGGTCGTACCGGGGCGTGGGTATTCCCAACTGCATCGAGGGCGGCGAGGCGGGCGTAAGCAAGGTTCTCGGCGAGTGGAATATGAGCATGGCCGAGGACTCTGAGGAGCCCAAGCGCTACTACTAGCGGCAGTCGTTTCCGGGCGTCGCGCGGCGGTCTTCAGCCCCCCAGGATGACAGCGGTCATCCGTTTGTGGAGACTCGGGTTGGCAGCGATGATTCCGGTTGACGCGACCGACCACGGCTCGCCGTTGATGCCGGTGACGTGTACGCCTGCCTCCTCGCAGATGATGACCCCCGCGGCCATGTCCCACGGCTTGAGGCCAAACTCCCAGTATCCATCCGCACGTCCGCCTGCAACGTGAGTGCAGTCGATTGCCGCGGAGCCGGTACGCCGGATCCCATGCACGGGAACGCGAAGGAACGCCCCCAGAATTGCGAGCTGACGGTCGAGAGGCGCACCGCGGTCGTAGGGAAAGCCGGTGATGAGTAGCGATTCGCCGAGCGCGCCAGCTGCAGAGCACTGGATCGGTGCCCCGTTGCGGGTGGCACCGATGCCGGCGGCGGCCGCAACGATCTCGGCAGATGGCACGTTTACCACCGCTCCCGCGACGGGCGTTCCCCGTCGGAGCAGGGCGACCGAGACCGAATACGCCGGAAAGCCATGCACAAACGATGTCGTTCCGTCGAGTGGATCGACACACCAGACCTCGTCGTCGTCGAGCGAACCACGACGGGCGCTCGCGAGTCCGTATACTTCTTCCTCCTCGATCACGAGGCGCGCCTGAGAGTCGCGCTTAACGATCGCCTCCCACACGGCGACACCTGCGGCGATATCCGTCTCAGTGACGAGGTCGATAGATGAGCTCTTCGAACGCGTCACTTTCCTGTCCGAGTCGGCGGCACGGATGACGTCAGCCCCCGCTGTAGCTGCCGCGATAACTGCTGCGAGCTCCTCTTGCACCACGTCCTCCTTATGGATGAAGGCCTTAAGATCGTTGTGTTCCTGCTCGCAAGGCGCAATGATTGCAGCAAGCGGGGTCGATTGCTCAGTCTATCTGTTTCTGAGGTCATGGAGGTAGCGGATGTTTAACCGCGGATTCGCCCACTCACTCACACCCGCGGCGGCCGAGGAACTCTCGGCCCGCGCCCTACGATCGCGAGGTGTTGCGCTGACGGCGACTACGGTCGCCGCTTCCGGGCATCCGGGCGGTTCGCTTTCTTCAATGGAGCTCTACACCGTCCTGTTGGGATGCGCACGTTTGCGGCCGGACAGGCCTCAGTGGGACGGACGTGACCGAATAGTGGTGAGTCATGGTCACACGTCACCAGGACTGTATGCCGCGCTCGGCGAGGCGGGCTTTTTCGATCCAGCCGAGGTCGAAGCACACTTCCGTCAAGCTGGCAGCATCTTTGAGGGTCACATCGAGCACAGCGTGCCGGGGGTGGAGTGGTCCACGGGCAATCTGGGACAGGGGCTGTCCGCTGGCATAGGGATGGCGCTCGCGGCACGGGTAACCGGGCACGCTTGGCATACCTTCGTGGTCATGAGCGACGGCGAACAGAACAAGGGTCAGATTGCTGAGGCTCGCCGACTTGCGGTGAGCGAGGGGCTATCGGACGTGACGGTTCTCATCGACTGCAACGGCATTCAGATTTCCGGCAGAACCGCTGAGGTCATGCCGGTAAACATCAAAGCGGGCTTTGAGGCGGACGGATGGGGAGTGATCGAGGTCGATGGCCATGACATTGCCGCTCTTCATTCAGCGATTTCCCAGGCGGTATCTGACTCCGGTAGGCCGGTAGCGATCCTCGCTCGAACGCGAATCGGGTGGCCAGTCTCCTTTATGCTCGATGATGAGGAGTACCACGGTCGCGGCCTGACGGACGAAGAGTATGAGCGGGCGATGGCTCAACTTGGGCTTCCGTCGCGCCTCGCCGTGGCGAAGACTCGGCGAGATTGCGCGCTCGAGGTCTCGGAGGTGTCTCACCACGTCGCGCCGCCGGATCTTGCGGCCGGTCCGCCAAGGGAGTACTCACCTGACGATCTGACAGACAATCGTTCAGCGTGGGGAGCGGCGTTGCTCGATATCGCCGAGGCAAATCCGGACGTGCCGATGCTCGTGTTCGATTGTGATCTCGCGGCGTCGGTCAAGACCGCGGCGTTTGCATCACGCTTTCCTCGGCGGTTCGTGCAATGCGGCGTGGGAGAGCACAACGCCGCGACTGCGGCTGGCGCAGCCTCGGCGAGCGGCACCTTAGTGTTCTGGGCGGACTTTGGCGTCTTTGGGATCGATGAAGCCTACAACCAGCAGCGGCTAAACGACATCAACGGCGCCGCGCTCAAGCTCGTCCTCACCCACTGCGGTGTCGACGTGGGCGAGGATGGCCGGACCCATCACTGCCTTGATTACATCGGGCTGCTGCGTAACATGTTTGGATGGCGCGTCATCGTTCCAGCCGACCCCAACGAGACTGACCGCGCGATACGCTGGATGGCTCGCGTCCCAGGTAACGTCGCGATTGCGATGGGGCGAAGCAGGCTTCCGGTCATCTGTGACCGCGAGGGGACGCCGTTGTTTGGTGGTTTGCGCGAGTTCGAGTATGGACGCATGACTCCAGCGCGCAAAGGAGCCGCAGCATGCATCCTGGTGGCAGGCACTCCATGCGGCGAGGCGGTGCTGGCCGCGGACAAGCTCCGTGAGGAAGGCTTCGATATCGCAGTCGAGTGCGTGTCTTCACCGCTCGATCTCGATGATCTTGGAATGGAGCGCGCGCTTGCCACCCCACTTCTCGTCACCGTCGAGGACCACCACGTCAGGACCGGCCTCGGAGGTTCGGTGGCGGAGTGGCTGGCGTTGCGCGGCCATGCGCGTGCCTTAATTCGAATCGGTCACGGCGCATACAAGTCGAGCGGTCCGGCACGCGATCTGTTCGCGACGGCTGGCATGTCAGCCGAGGGGATCGCAAGGACCGTGCGTGACGCTCTGGGCAAACGGTAGCGCCCACCGAATCAAGCGCTGGGCATCTGATCTTTCGTTCTGATGGCGCTGATGATCGCGCCATCATCGGTCGCAGCGGGGCTCGTGCGTTGCCGCGCGGATACTCCCCGCTCGGCCAGAATGGTGATGACCGCATCGACCGCGGTTGGAAGCGCGGCTTCAACCTCAGGTGTCAGTTCGGTGACCCACTGCTCCATGCTGCCGACTTGAATGCCGACGCACTCGGCGTCGGGTTTCAGGCCGCACAACTCGGCTGCCTGAAGGACATCGACGAAACGGATGTCGTGCAGCGAGTGCATGATTTGATTGGGTGCGAGATCCTCGGGCGTGAGCCGCACGACCGTCCCGGGGGGGTGTCCTGTGCGATCAATTGCGTCTACCACCACTATGAGCCGGGTGTCCCGGAACATGTTGAGCATGCCAAGCCCCATCGTGCCAGCGTCTACGACTTCGACACCATCTGGGAAGTCGAAACCGTTCATGAGGAGTTCCGCGACGCGCACGCCAGCCCCTTCGTCGCTCATTAGCGGGTTGCCAATGCCAAGAATGAGGGTACGCTCAGTCATCAAAACTCCCTATCCGCATCGGTCCTAGTTTAGCCTGCGGCTCGCTCGGTCGTTGGTGAGTAGCAGGTCTCGCCTTCCAACAGGAGTAGCCGCTCTTCGAGAGGTAGCGCTTCTCGGGCCTTGTCGCGCAGGTCGTTTGAGGATGCGAGCGTCTCCCGCATCATGACCATAAGCAGGTAGCGGCCCTTTTCCGTGAGCGTGATATAGCGCCCGTCGTCACCGGCGATTCCGCCCGCTGCGAACATGAATGCCAGTTCCGGGGCGAGCGCCCGTTCGACAGGCATTGCGAAGTCGCGGCGGAAACGTTCCTTGTCAAGTTTGAGCCCGAAAAGATCGGTGACAAAACGATAGCGTCGGCGCGCGGTCGCAGAGTAGGGTCGTCCAGACTTGCACACCGACATTCGGCCCTCGGTGATTGCGCGAGAATACTCTTTGAGCGAGAAGTTATTCGCATACATCCTTCCGTTGAGAAAAGAGATCGCGCCAGAACCGATTCCAACGTACTCCCCGTAATCAACGATGTACTCGTCGATCATTGCATCGACATCGCGGGAGTATGTCCATGCTGATGCGGGAACGTAGTGACCGGCCAGACGATCTGCGATTAGGCGGTAGTAGCGGGCTTCTCTTGCGTAATCGATATGTCCTACCGCGCGGGCGAGCTCGACGCGTGTTGCGGGTGAGGCCATGAGCGGGTAGAACGTCGTCTGGTTGGCGCCGCTCGCCTTCACAAATGCGATGTCACGCTCGAGGATGGTTTCAGTTTGGGATGGAAAATTGAAGATCATATCCACGTTGAGCGAGTGGAACTCGCCGGCGACAGAACGGAGCCGGTCGAGCGTGGCGCGTCCGTCCCCATACTTCTCGTATCGGTCCATCTGCCGGAGGAGTCCATCGTCGAAGCTCTGAACTCCCACGGAGAGGCGCTGCACCCGTTTGGACAAGACTGAAACGAGATCCGGACCGAGGTGGTTGGGACTTGTCTCGCACGACACCTCGCGGATCGAAAAAAGGCTACGAGCAAGATCGATAGTCTCAGCGAGTTCGTCGAGCAGGACCGTTGGTGTGCCCCCGCCGATGTAGAGGGATGGGAAATCGTATCCGAGATCAGCGACCATGCGCATCTCGCGGCGCAACTCGCCAAAGTAGGTGCGCGCACGGTCCTCCCGGTAGAGGAAGCGGTTAAACGAGCAGTACAGGCAGAGGCGCTCACAAAACGGTACGTGCGCGTAGAGCACGTACGCCCGGCCTTCGACGGGTCCGGGAAGTGAAGTGATCGAATCGGGTTTCAGTTCTAGGTAGCGCGGGTTGAGGATTCGGAGGGCACCGGTGATCAACCGTTCAGAGATCATGCAGTTCTCACATTCTTGTTGGAAAGTTCATCCGGTGTGCGGGCAAGTGTCTCCGGCAGTGGCCCGTACGAGGCCCCGGACCCATGTGGCTCCGGGGCCTCTCTTGCTTACGGTAGGGCTCAGCGCGCAGGGCTAGTGGCCTTTACCGCCAATGACCTTTCCCTCCGCGTCGAACTGAAGGCCCTCACTCTCCTTCCAGGAGAAGATCAGCTTGGAGGGATCCCTGCTTTCGACGTTGGCCAGGTACGCGTGGATCGCGGTGAACACGATGAACGCCCACATGATGTAGTAGTGGATGATGCGCATGTGCATCGGTCCGCCTACAGCGTCCGTGCCAACCGTGAAGATAGCCCAGTTCATCACTGGCGCATAGATTGCAAAGCCAGTGTAGGCTGCCGCCAGCGTCAGTGGAACGGTCGCAATGTAGGCGATCTTCTGTAACACGCCGTACTTGGCTCCGATCGGGTGTTCCTTCTTCAGGAACAGGTAGTACTTGAGCCACGGGATGAACTGGTGTCTATTGAGCTTCTGTGGAAGCCAGTTCTTGATGTCCGTGTCCATCTCACGCGAGCCGAGACGTGTGGCTGTCTTCACGAAGAAGGCGGCGACGATGCGCACGACAAGGTTGATGAGGAGCACGAACATGAAGACGAAGTGCATACCGCGGGCGACACCCATGAAGCCGTCGACGAACGGATAGTGAATGTAGAAGCCCGAAATTACGAGGGCTACTATGGAGATCAGGTTGATCCAATGAGTCATCACGAAGATGAACGGATGCGCCTCCCGGTAGTGCGCGGGATGAGCCATCTCTACCTCACCCCCATCGGCTTGGTGTAGACGGTGGCTTCCTTGCCGGTCTTGGGTTCAAACACGTGAACCCCGCACCCTACTCAAGGATCGAAGCTGCGTGCGACGCGGCACGCCTCAAGCGGCCGTTCGACTTCTTCAATCGGGGTGCCGATAAGTGCTTCTTCCATCGGCCCGCGGACGCCGTCAGCGTCACGCGAGGAGACGTCCCACGTCGACGGGGTCACGACCTGGTAGCGGTCGATCTTCCCGCCCTTGATGTCGATCCAGTGACCGAGCGCGCCGCGAGGCGCCTCCCACAGGCCACCGCCCTGACCATCGCCGCCGTTGCTGGGCTCAAAGTACTTTGAGTCGCCGCCAGCAATGGCGGCGATGAGTTCGTGGCACCACTGGAGCGACCAGTCGGCGACAACCTTCGTCTCAAGGTTGCGTGCCGCGACACGGCCGAGCAATGAGACGAGTACCTCGGGCTTGCCAGGAGCGCCGAGCGCGGTGAGCGTGCTGTCGATGATGTCCTGAACGGGAGAGACGCCCCTTAGGTACGCCACAAGCATCCGCGACAAGGGGCCAGCTTCCATAGGCAGGCCGTCGTAGCGGGGCGCCTTGTTCCATGAGTAGCGTGCGTCCGTGTTGTACTCGTCAAACATGGCATTTGTTTCTCCCACTGCCGGGTTAAGACCGGTGGGGGAGTCGTACCACGCGTGTTCGATGTACTCGGCGACTTTTGTCTCGTCCGGGTCTTCCACCGTCAGGCCCTTGCTGGTCACTACAACACCGCCTGGCATGTAGCGGTCCGTAAGCTCAGGTGATTCGGTGTTGAACACACCCCAGGCAAGGAAGTTGCCATGGCCGCCGCCGTACTCGAGCGCGCTTGCGTAGAACGGGGCGATCGCGAGTGTGTCAGGGATCATTGTGTTGGTGACCCAGTCGTTGAGGCGCATAAGACGGAAGAGAATGTCGTCGAGCTTCTGCTCGGTCGGGACGAATGTCGTGCCGCCCGGAAGCGAAGTCATGAAGTGTGGGAACTTGCCGCCCATGATGGCGATGACCTCAGCTGCGACGGCCTGCATCTCAAGTGCCTCAAGGTAGTGCGCCACTGCGATCAGGTGCAGCTCCGCTGGCATGTCCTGTGCGTAGGCCGGATGGCCAAACCAGCCGTTGGTAAAGATCGAGAGTTGGCCGTTGTCGACAAACGCTTGGAGACGCCTGGCCACCGCTCCGAAGTCCGACACGCCGGTACCAGCCTCATGCGCAAGCGCGTAGGTGTCGGCAATGTCAGCGGTGAGCGCTTTTACGGGGTCCACGTAGTCGAGCGCGGCGAGCGTGTAGAACCACAGGATGTGACTGTGAATGTACTGCGCCGCCTCGATCAGGTTGCGGATAATCCGGGCGTTGTTAGGGATGGTGATTCCGAGCGCTTTCTCGGTCGACATGGTTGACGCGTGACCATGGGAGATCGGGCACACGCCGCATATGCGCTGTGATATGTAGAATGCGTCGGCGGGTTCACGGTCGAGGAGGATGGTCTCCAGTCCGCGATATAGTCCGCCGGAAACCCAAGCGTCGGTTACGACGCCATCGTTGACCTCGACCTCGAAACGCAGGTGTCCTTCAATTCTGGTCAACGGATCAATTACCGCGCGGGCCACTATTTACCGCCTCCCTTCTTCATCCGCTTCGCATCGTGCTCCTTCGCCGCTTCGTACGGCGCTCCGTCGCCCATACGTCCGGCCACTTTCATCCCGATTCCATGAGCGATGAGGCCAGCCGCGGCGACACCGGCAACAGCTCCCGCGATAGTAACCGGCCGTGTGTTGCCGATGTTTGGCAACGGCAGGTCGCGGTGGCGGTTGAGGAAGGGGGCGCCGACGTCGACCCAGTTCAGGCTCCCGCAGCCGATGCATGGAGCACCAGATTCGACGCACCAGCTCGTACGGCGGTTCCATCGAACGATCGGACAGTTGGTGAATGTCTGCGGCCCCTTGCATCCGACCTTGTATAGACAGTAGCCGAGCGCCTCTTCTTCAGTGCCAAACTCCGAGACGAACGCTCCGTTCTCAAAGTGGCCGCGACGTGGACAGTTGTCGTGGATGGTCTGCCCGAAGATGTACTTAGGCTGGCCGAAGCGGTTGAGCTTGTTCAGAATCGCGCCAGTTTCGAGCGAACCAAGAAGAAGGACGTCAACAACGATCGCGACAACCCACTCGGGGTTTACTGGACACGTGGGCAGGTTGATGACCGGGGTGGCAATGCCTTTCTCCTCCAGGTACATCGACACGCCTGTTGCGTCTGCGGGATTGGGGCGAGCCATCACGAATCCGCCGTCAACCGCACACGAACCGACGGCGATGATCGCCGCCGCGTTGGGTGCGCCGAGCTCGAGTTCCTTAAGACCGGTCTTCCCGCCGACACGCAGCGTGTTGCCGTCAAAGCCCTTCATGACCGAGCCCTCGTAAATCAAGATGTAGCCAGGCTCTTCGAATACTGCTTCCGCCGCGTCGAGGGCGTCTTGACCCTGCGCCATCGAGAGCGTCGCCGAGAAGTTCAGCGAGAGCAGCTCAAGCACGATGGTGGCCACATCGGGCGTGTCAGCCTGAGCGACCGACTCGGTGCAACCGGTGCATGCGCCACCGTGGAGCCAGACCGCAGGCTTAAGCTTTGCGCCCTTGGTGACCGCAGCAGCGATCTGGGGGACGTATGCTTCCGAGAGCCCGAGTAGTGCTGCGATCGATCCGCAGTACTTGAGGAAATCGCGACGCGACACCCCCCGTGCTGCCAGGAGATCGTAGATCGCGTCGTGGTCCTCATGCGCCATGCTATACACCTCCTTGTACCGTCGATAGAGTGCGAACAGATTACGCCGGGGAGTAATCGCGCGCATTGTCGCGGTAATCCCCAGGCTACGAGAGGGCCACACCTCCTTCCCCCCGGGACGAGCGGAAAGTAGTCAGCATTATGCAGTGAGAACACGTGCGTTCGCGAGAACACCCCCGTCCCGATACTGGTATTCTACCCGCAACCCTTGCGCCCGCCAAAGTTGGCCACGGTATATGATAGATTAACGGATGTGAGCGGCCTTAGCCACGATACCACTGTGATTTTGGCCGTGCGTGAACCGGTGAATGGAGCCCCGACGTGTTGCACGATTCTGTTTCGCCCCCTAATGGCGTGGGAAGCAGGCTCGTTGTCGATGTTCGCGGGTGCTCTCCCGCCATTCGCCGAGAGATTGTCGTGTGCATCGTTGACAAACTACTCCAGCTCGATGCCAGAGATAGTCTCGTGGTGATCTGTGATCATGAGCCGGTAGCTCTTGGTTACGGAATCGACCTGCGCAAGGAGACTCGCGGGAGGTTCGAGTACTTCTATGATCGGCGCACTGACGGCGCATGGGTCGCACTCATCAGACGCAAGCCGGAGTGACAGCGCCGCTTTGCCGGTGGCAGCGTGTCTACCTGCGCTCGATGAGGAATGGCAGAGTGATAGCCAGAGTTTCGAGGTCGCCTCGGTAGTCAGCGGGCGCATCAGGATCCGTGCCTACGTAATACGTCTTCATTCCGACATCGGAGGCGGGAAGGTCGAGGACGCGGTCGTCGCCGACCATGAGGCAGCTGGTTGGTTCGACGCCGAGCGCTTCGGCGGTCTGCCTGAAGTACTCGGCGTACGGCTTGCACGCGTGCATCGTCTCGTAGCTTGTGACAACGTCGAACTCAAACCCATCAAGTCCGGCCCATGCCAGACGGTGTTCGACGGCCCTGCGGGGGAACAGGGGGTTTGTAGCTACGGCGATTCTAAGCCCGAGTTCGCGTGACGTTTGCAGGGCGGTGTGCGCTCCACGCATCGGTCCATAGCCGTCGCGCAGCGCGGGGAACTCCTCATCGTAGAATTGATCGAACACGTCGCGATACTCGTTGAGATCGACCCCGGTCAGCCGCTCAAACTCCTGGTTGAATCTCTCCTGGTTCGTTGTACCGGGGTGTGGGAGCATCATGGCCTCGGTCGCTTCGTGTACTGCGCGCATGAGTGATTCACCGGTGCCGTGTTGTGGGCCGATACGCCGCATCGCGTTACTGAGGGCAATAAAGTATCGGCCGATAAATGATCTGAGGTCGATGTCGAGCAGTGTCCCGTCGAGGTCGAACAAGATGCCTTGCATGAGGGGTTCAAACCTCCGATGGTGGGTGGCGCCGCGACAGACGGCGTGAGAACCTCATCCGTACACGATGGTACCTGAGCGCGACTGTGCGTGCGAGGCGATCGATGAGGCGATCGATGTGGCCGTGTGTGTCTCAAGTCACAGTCGAGGCGGGCCGATATCTTGCGTATGGAGTCAACGACGGTGGACATACGAACCCAAGACAGATTGCGCGCGAACTCTCTGTTCGCCGCGTTAGAGCGCCATGAACTTGAAGTTCTTGCGGGGATCGTCGTGTTGCGCAGGTTCCGTAAGGGCTCGTTCATCCTCACGCAGAGTCATCCGGGCACATGCATGTACCTGCTTGTATCGGGAAGGGTGAAGCTCTCGGTCGCCTCGCCGGACGGCAAGGAGATTGTGCTAGAGCACATGGAGGCACCCGGGCACTTTGGCGAGATGGCGCTCGTGGACGAGAAAGTCCGGTCATTCGATGCGATCGCGATGACGGATGTCGAGGCCTTTGCGCTTGACGCCAAGGACCTTGTAGCGGCCGTGCGGGTGCAACCTGAGCTTGTGCTCTCGCTCATCGCGACGCAAGCGCGGCGGATTCGCGAGCTCGTCGACAGGCTTGAGGACCTCGCGTTCAACGACGCGACCGCTCGCGTCATGCGCGTTGTGCTCAACATCGCCACCGCCCGGTATGAGACGGAAGGTATCCCAATGGTCAAGGGGATGACGCACTACGACATCGCCACCTTGGCCGCAACGTCCCGCGAGACGGCGAGCCGGGTTATCTCGGCGCTCACCAAAGACGGCATCATACGGTCGAAAGGTCGCACGCTCGTCGTTGACGTGATAGCGCTGCGCGAGCGCATGGGTTCCGCCTGACTGCGGGAAAGGCTAACTCACGCCGTTGCACGAGTCGTGATGCCGCACTGCCGCATGTCGCGCGCGCCATGTATCGCTGACGCGTTTGGGGATATATGTGGCAGTGTCGCCGAGGCCAGGAGGGATTCATGAAAGAGTTCACACTCGAAGAACTCGCAGCGTTCAACGGTAAGGACGGCAAGCCCGCATTCGTCGCATACAAGGGTACGGTCTACGATCTCACGCAGAGCGCGATGTGGGATGAGGGTGACCACGAGGCGATGCATGCCGCCGGTGCCGATCTCACCGGCGAGCACGAAGACGCGCCGCACGACGAGCACATATTGGACTTTCCCGTAGTAGGAACAGTCGTCTAAGGTAGCCGCTCGCCGTTTTGCCTGAAGATCACGACCGTCTCGACATGGTACGTCTGAGGAAACATGTCAACTGGCGTGACGCGTGTGATCCGGTAGTTCCGGTTTACCAGCTCCCGGGAGTCACGCGCGAGCGTTGCGGGGTCGCACGACACATACGCGATGGCGCGCGGGTTTGCCGAGACCACAGCGCGAAGCGCTTCGGGGCTGAGGCCTTGTCGGGGCGGGTCGACGACAGCGAGGTCAAACGCTCCGGCAGTCAAGAGTTCACGCGCGGCGTCCCCTCCCACGATGTCCGCGGGAAGACCGGCGCGATCAAGGTTACGGCGCAGGTCGGCAAGGGCATGGCGTGAGCCCTCGAATGCCACCACCTCACCGGCGGCTTGAGCGAGCGGCAGGGTAAACGTGCCAGCGCCTGCATACATGTCGGCTACGCGGTCGGTCGCGGCTGGATTGAGTCCGCTCATGACGAGTTCAACAAGAAAGTTCGCTGACGCGGTGTTGACCTGGAAGAACGATGGAGCTGAAATCGCGTAGTCAAATCCCGAGAGTGTCTCAACCCAGTTTCCGCGACCCGTAAGAACCTCGACGCCCGCGATACGGCGGCGAGCCTCAGTGTCTCGAGCTAGCACACGGACAACACTTGTTGCCCCTGCCGCGTCGGTGAGTGTGGCTCCAACCGCTGCTCGCGGAAAGGACGCCGGACGCGTCCATAGTGCGATTTCGAGGTCGCCGCGTTTCGCGGCCGCGCGCACTCCCACACGGAGTATGCCGAGGTCCCCGAACCGACCTGAAAGGTAGCGGAGCGCTCCGGTCAACGATCGGGGGAGTCCCTGCGCGCGCTCAGGGAGGAGCATGCACCTGTCAATTGCGACGATCTCCTCGGAGCGGGGTCGATGGTATCCCAGACCTGCCCTGCCGCTGGAAACGTCCCAGACGAGTTCGATCTTGTTGCGGTAGCCGAGTGGAGACTGAGACGCGCGAACTTCATCGACCACGACGCCATCCAGGCGGGCGATGCGCTCAAACGCGTCGGCCACGATACGGTGCTTGGCATCAAGTTGGCGCTCGTAGGCAATGTGTTGCCACTGGCATCCTCCGCACGCCCCGGCGTACGGGCACGGAGGAGTGATCCGGTCAGGTGAGGGAACGATGACGCGATCTATTGTGGCGCGCGACCAGTTCTGGTGTTCCTCGATCTCGGCCAGCGCGACCTCGTCTCCAGGACACGCTCCTTGGACGAACACGGTTCGTCCTCCGGGCAGGCGGGCAACCCCGTCGCCACCGTACGCAAGACTTTCGATGATTACCGATATCACTGGAAGCTCCGAAGGACGTGGCGCGCAGATGCGTGTGCGTGCGGGTGAGCGGCGGTCGCGTCGCGAGCATGGTAGCATCACACAAAGGTGCACGTATTTGCACGCGTTGCGCAACGTGCCGATAGTTATAGATGTATTGCTTTGCGAGTGGTGTTGAGCGGAGGGGTGGAAGATCCGCCCGATGATCCGAGAGGGGCCGTGGCATGTCAGGCAACAGAGTCTTGATAGTGCACGATGATGCCGGATTCATCGAGGAAGTCCGAGGAGCGTTGCGAGTAGCGGGATCCGAGGCCGAGGTCATGAGCGCACTCTCGGGTCCGCGTGCGCTCGGCCTGCTCGGTACGCACAAGCCTGATGTGATAGTGGTAGACGCGGACCTTGAGGGGATGGACGGCTTTGCGCTCACCAGTCAGATCAAGTCCGACCCGGCGGGAGCGGCGACTCCCGTGGTCATCGTCGCGCTCGCACCGAGTGAGTCCTCAGCGCTCAGGGCCAGGCAAGTAGGCGCGGCGGCACACCTGCCGTCGACCGCTCCATACGGCACCCTCTCCGCCAAGCTTCTCGAATTGCTCAGAACGGATGGAAATGGGGCCGCGAGTGCCCCAGACGCTCCCGCTATCCCACAGGAACCGCGGCCCGGCGTCGCTTCACCGATGGGCGCGGCCGGAGCGGATGACACGCCGACGCCGCGAAGTGAGGAGATCACGCCGCCCGTCGCCGCATCCGTTCCGGCTCCCGCCCCACAGGTTTCGCCTCAGGGCGCATACGGCGTTCCTGTCTCGGTAGATCGCGTAGCGTCCACACCGGCTTCGACGGGAGTGACGCGCCCTGGCGCACCGGCCGTCTCGAGCGCTCCGCACATCGACGACTTGCTCCGGCTCATGATCGATCGAAACGGTTCCGACCTCCACGTTTCCGTGGGAAGCCCACCCGGAATCCGTCTCAGGGGCGAGATAGTTCCTGTTGAGAACACGAAGGTGTTAGAGCCGCGCGATACCACCGAGATGATCCTGTCGTTGCTATCTGAGGACCAGCGTCGCAAGTTCGAGACCGAACTCGAGCTCGATTTCGCCTACACCATTCCGGGAGTGTCGCGTTTTCGAGCTAACGTGTTCCAGCAGCGCAACTCGCTCGGAGCGGTCTTCCGGGTGATCCCGCTCAAAATCCCGACCATCAGTGAGCTCCAGCTGCCCAAGGTTTCCCGATATCTGGCCGAGAGGCCCCGCGGGCTCGTTCTCATCACCGGTCCGACGGGTTCGGGGAAGTCGACCACGCTCGCTGCGATGATCGACCACATCAACGAGCACCGTGCGGTACACATCATCACCCTTGAGGATCCTATCGAGTTCATGCACAAGAACAAGAAGGCATACGTCAATCAGCGTGAGGTCGGCGAGGACACGCGGTCATTCGCGGCGGCGCTCAAGCGTGTGCTGCGTCAAGACCCGGACGTGATTCTCGTCGGTGAGATGCGCGATCTCGAGACCATCTCGGCGGCGATCACGGCTGCCGAGACGGGCCACCTTGTGCTTGCGACACTTCATACAACCGGCGGTCCGGCGACCGTGGATCGCATTATCGACGTCTTCCCGCCACACCAGCAGCAACAGGTCAGGATGCAGCTCTCAAGCACGTTGGAGGGCGTGTTGTCGCAGGTCCTGCTCCGCTCCACTGATGGGAGGACTCGCGTGCTCGCGATGGAGATCATGCTCGGCGTTCCGGCGATCTCGAACCTCATCCGTGAGGGCAAGACTCACCAGATGCCCACCATTATTCAGGGAGGCGCGTCACTTGGTATGCAAACCCTCGACCAGCACCTCAAGAACTTGTTGCAGGCGGGGAGGATCACATTCGAGGAGGCCATCGCGAAGGCGCAGAGTCCGCGTGAGCTCGCGCAGATGGTTGGCCGCAAGCTGTAGCCGTCATACGGTGCCGTGCGCGGACGCTGTCCCGCTCCTCGGAGGCAACGCGATGCGGCAGGATGGAGATCGTCATGGATACGATTACCGCGCGTTGGAGTGGGAACCGGCAGTTCGTCGCGTGGGATAGGGCTGGTCACGGGGTGGTTATGGACGCGACCGCCGAGTACGCTGGTGAAGGCACGGGGGTGCGGCCCATCGAGATGGTCCTGTACGGGCTAGCCGGGTGCACCGCCATGGACGTCGTGTCGATCTTGGAGAAGAAGCGCCAGGCGATCACCGGGCTTGAGGTGCGCGTGAACGGCACCCAGCGCGCCGAGGAGTATCCGCGATACTACGAGCGTGTCGAAGTCCACTTTGTGGTGACGGGTTACGGCGTGGCCCCTGAGGCGGTGCGCCGCGCCATCGAGCTTTCAGAGGAGAAGTACTGCTCGGTCAAGGGCATGTTTGGACCCCAGGTCGGAATGACGACGACGTTCGAGATCAGGGAGGCGCTGGCCGAGGGAGCCGTGCAGCAGTGATCACGGGGAGGCCGGGACTGTTTCGCGATGTCTGATGCTGTTGTGCTTCCGGTCTATAACGAGGAGCTGACGGTCGACTCGGTTCTGGACGCTGTCGCTTGTCACTTCGACGGAGATATCCTCGTCATCGACGACGGATCGACTGACGCTACAGTCGAAGTCCTTGGACGAAGGAAGGACATCTCGGTCATCACGCACCCGGAAAATCTCGGCTATGGCCGTGCTCTCGCCGAGGGGATATCTGTGGCCCGAGCGCGCGGTGTGAGCCGGGTCGTGACAATGGACTGTGACGGTCAACATGAGCCCGGACATATACGGGAGTTCCTGTCTGTGCTCGATGAAGGCTACGATGTGGTTTCCGGCAGCAGGTATCTGCCCGGAAGCGAGGCTTTCGGGCATGCTCCTGCGGAGCGGCGCGCCGTCAATGAGAAGGTGACCGAGGTGATCAACCGGGTAACCGGGTGGGGACTCACCGATGCGTTCTGTGGCTTCAAGGCCTACAGGCTTAGCGCACTCGCCTCGATTTCTCTCAAGGAACCGGGGTACGCCATGCCTATCGAGTTGTGGGCGAAGGCGTACCGGGAGGGACTGCGAGTCACCGAGCGTCCGATCGCTCGCATCTACCGTGACCATAGCCGGTCGTTTGGAGGTGCGCTCGACGACCCTCGAACCCGGATGGAGTACTACATGCGCGTGTGGAACACAGCGCTTCTCGGCGATGACGGAGAAGGGGGATGAGCGTGGTCGACATCGTGTGTATCGGGGCACACCCCGACGATGTGGAGATAGGGATGGGCGGCACGATCGCGGCGCTGGTCGCCGAAGGTCACGAGGTCGCGCTTATCGACCTCACCGATGGTGAGCCTACTCCGGCTGGCTCTGTCGAGACACGAATCGCCGAGGCGAAAGAGGCCGCGCGTCTGCTCGGCGTCACGGAGCGGCGGACGCTCACGCTCCCCAACCGCTATGTGTTCGACTCTGTGGAGGCCCGGATCGAGCTTGCCGAGGTGTTACGCGAACTTGGGCCTCGTGTTGTGTTCGCGCCGTATCCCCTTGACGCTCATCCCGACCATGTGGCGGCGGCGGCGATCGTGGACGGTGCCCGCTTCTATGCCAAGTTCACCAAGACGTCGATGACAGGCGAGCCTCACTATGTGCCGCGGCTCTACCGTTACCTGGCGGTCCACCTGCGGCTCGCTCGTGCGCCAGCGTTTGTGTTTGACGTCTCGGCGCACCTAGACGCGAAGCTTCTCGCGCTGCGTGCCTATCGCTCTCAATTTGTCGCCAACGAGCGCAATGCTGGTGCGATCGATTCGATCGAGGCCGCCGCGAGGGCGTGGGGCGCAATGATTGGAGTGGCGGCAGGTGAGCCGTTCTTCAGCGAAGAGCTGATCGGGGTACGCTCGATCGAGACGCTCGTGTGAGGTGGATGTGGACCGGCTTCCTGAGGTCCCCGCGGCCAACGGCGAGCTTGCCGCGGTTCCGCCGATTGGGACGTGGGGGGCGCGTGCGAGCGAGGGTTTGCTTGCCGCCCGATCGTCAGGTTTCGAGGTGTGCGGACGCCCGGTAACCGAGGCGATTGCCGACGCCCGCTTGGAACTCGTCAAACTTGCCTTTTCGTACTCAAGTGGTCTCGGAGTCGTTCAAAGCGGTGGTAGTGAGGGAGCAGAGTCCGCCCTCGCAGCCGGGGCGCCCATAGTGGTTGCCGGACACCAGCCCGGCTTTGTCCATCCCGGAGTGTGGGTGAAGTACTTTGCGATTCAACGCGTTTCCGATGAGACCGGTGCCATCGCGATAGACCTCGTTGTCGACACGGACTCAGTCAAGCAGATCTCGGCCACCCTGCCGCGTGCGGATGGGGAAGTGTCTCGAACCGCGATCGGACTCTGCAGCGCGACCACTGGGACGTATCCTCGCGCGACATCCGTTCCCGGCGAGCGTTCGATCGCGGAGTTTCTAGCGCAGGCGCGCACGACGCTGAAGACTTTTCCTGAGGCGACAGCTCTTCATCAACGCCTCGAACGCTTTAGCGGCGCAATGTATGCCGCCAGTGTGAGCGCCGGCGACATGGGATCGTTTTTGACCGCCACGAGAAGGAGGTACGAAGGGGACCGCAACACCTATCTCGAACTGCCCGTCTCTTCGCTGTCCCGGTCTGCCGCGTATCTCGAGTTCGCCGCCGCGTTGATCTCGGACGCAGGACGGTTTGCCCACGTCCATAACTCGGTCCTCGCTGAGTATCGGAAACGACACGGCATTCGCACCGCGGCACAACCGTTTCCTGATCTGAAGATCGCGGACCACGCTATTGAGGCGCCCTTCTGGCTGCTTGTCGACGGGCGTCGCGAGCGGGTGTTCGTTCGTGAAGCCAGAGGCCGAATCGAGCTCGTTGCCGGCTCTGTGACCAGGCAGGTGCCCCGCAGGTGCGATCTGCTCGCTGAAGTTCTCGCAGGAGAAGAACATGTTCTGGCGCCAAGGGCTCTCACGCTCACCATGTTCGCTCGCACCATGCTCGCGGATCTATTTGTGCACGGCATCGGAGGCGCGCGATACGACAGGGTGACCGACGCGGTCGCGTCGTCATACTGGGGCGAGCATATTCAGCCCTATGCCGCCGTGACACTGACGATGCATGCGCCGCTAGGCATGCCCGTGGTCTCAGCCGAGGCGATCGCCGAGGCGACGCGGGCGGTAACCCGCATCACTCGCAAGCCCGATGAGTTCCTCGGTGAGGCGGGATTTGAGTCCGTCGAGGCAAGCGCGGACGCGTTTCGCCTCGCCGCCGAGAAACGTGCGCTTGTCGATGCGATATCGGCGCCGGGAGCGAACCGAAGGAGCCTGGGCGCGAGAATCCGGGCCGTAAACGACGAACTCGCGATCGTTTTGGCACCGTACGCGGCCACGCTTGCCGAGCGGCGCGACGCGCTGAGGGCTGAGCTGGCGACGGCGGAGGTGCTCACTGACCGGACGTACCCCTACTTTCTTTGGGATCCGGAGAAGATCGAGCGAATCGTGCGCGTAGCGCCCTGACTCGGTGTGGAGCGGGTGTTCGCGTGATATCATGCATCGCACCTCGCGCACGCGTGGCCATTGGCCTCCCGGAGAAAGGAAGACGGACCTATGGCTCTCCCAGTCGTTGACAAGGATCTCTGTACCGCTTGCGGCATCTGTGTTGATGAGTGTCCCCAGAGCTGTTATGACCTCGGGGACGTAGCCGTTCTGTCTCGTCCCGATGACTGTACCGAGTGCGGCATCTGCGTCGATGTTTGTCCGAGTGAAGCCATCTCGATGTAGTCGCAGGAGCCGCCGGATGATAGCGATGAGGGTCGGCTTCGTGCCGGCCCTCTGTCATCCGCGCGGTCCCATGCCGTCGTCGACGTAGAGTTTGGGCTCTCGTCCCTTGATCAGTCCGGCGAATCGCCGGTGATGCCGCGCGTAGACGATCCCGGATAGCAGTAGCACGAACAGCAGGTCGGGCTGTCCGGTTATGAGCACATACAGCGGCAGCGCGAGTGTCGCCGCGACTTGACCGGCCATCATGTACCGTGTCAGCGCGATAACGAGAAGACCGCTGATCAACACCACGAGGAAGTAGCGCCAATCGTACGCGAGCAGCGCTCCTGCGCCGGTAGCGAGCCCTTTTCCGCCGAGTACCCTGCGTTTGCCGAGGCTCAGCCACAGCGAGTAGTTGTGCCCGAGCACCGCGCCCAAGACAACGGCTGGCGGCCCAATCACCGCGGCGCCGACCGCGACCGCCGCAGGGCCGCTCCACGCCGCGCCTCCCGCCGGAAGGGACGGATCGAGGAACATCGCAGGCACAGTGGTGGCTGCGATGGTGGGAAGGAACCCTTTGAGCGCGTCAGCGAACATCGCGACGGTAAACCATGTCCACGACCCGGTCGTGCGTCTCACGTTCATCGCGCCAACGTTGCCTGTGCCGTGCTCGGTAATGTCTTCTCCGGTAATCCCGCGGACGATGATGTATGCAAACGGTATCGAGCCGATGAGATACGCGAGCACGAACATCGCCGCCGCCGGCCACATGAGGTCGGGCACTCGCTCCAAACCCGCCTCAGCGATAAGGGCGAGAAGCGAAGTGTTCACGGTCTCCACCGCCTCGGCACCAAGACTTCCACCGCGCTTGGTTCGATGTGGATGTCGTAGACGGTAGAAAGCATGACCTCTCCATCGAGTTGGCCTTCGAGGGGTGTTTCCGACTCGAGGCGGATGGAGCGATGGAGCCCCATCTTCACGGGGCTCATTTGAGTGTGATTACCCGTGATGACAAACGGAAGGCGCCACAGTGCCGAGCCGAGCCCGACCCGGTCGATCGTGCACACGTCGAGCAAGCCATCATCAGGAACGGCGTCGGGCGTGATGCGGAATCCACCGCCGTACGTGGGTCCGTTTGTGATGGCGATCAGGAGGATTTCAACGGCTTGCGGCGGCGAGCCATCGATTGAGAGCACAACCGGGTGCGAGTAGAAGCGCCGCAGCAGGATGTACATCAGGGCGCGAAGATAGAGCGGGAGTCCTGACCAGCCGGTCGACATCTTGATCTCCGCGGCGCGCGCGGTGACACGGGCATCGAGTCCTATCGCTATGGAGTTCGCGAAGTACACGCCGTTGACCACACCGACGTCCAGACGTACCCGGACGCCATCGAGAAGTTCGCGGACGGCACTAGTGAGATCAGAGGGTATCCCCAGGGTGCGGCGGTAGTCGTTCCCTGACCCGGTAGGAAGTACGGTGAGGATCGGACGGTCACTGGCAGGGATGCGCATGAGTCCATTGAGCACCTCATGGACGGTTCCGTCCCCGCCCACTGCGATCACGGTGTCATATTGGGCTGACCCGGATGCGATCTCGGCCGCGTGGCCTGGGTGTTCGGTGAGAACGGTGTCGTGATCGATATGGCCCTCTAGAAGTGAGGCTACGACGGGTACGAGACTCCGTGTGATCCCGTGACGGGCGGTTGGATTGATGATTACCAGTGTGCGTCCGTGTGACACACGACCCTCCTCGGCCGTGGGAGCGCTGCTGCGCGCGGCGCTCTGTTCCCTGTACGTACGGTATGCTAGAGTTCGGTGTCGCGCCCTCGTAGCTCAGTGGATAGAGCGTCTGCCTCCGGAGCAGAAGGCCACAGGTTCGAGTCCTGTCGAGGGCACCACGTCAGATTGCGCGACCGTGTGTTTTGACCGGTCGAGTGCGCGCGCCGGGGCGGTGTGCGGCCGCCCCGGCGCGCGCGTGTTCTACGAAGACTCCCTTTCAGCCTTTGCTCTCTCGATGACCTTAGCGGCCATGTCGCCAGGGACTTGCTCGTAGCCCTCGACCTTGATCGTGTAGCTTCCTGTTCCACTACTCAGTGAGCGAAGGTGCGGCGAGTAGTGGACGACTTCCGCGTAGGGGAGTTGGGCATGGATATGCTGACGTCCCTCGGTGCTGTCCATGCCGAGAATCCGTCCGCGCATCGAACTGATATCTCCCATCACCGCGCCCGCATACTCGTCGGGAACCTCGATGTCGAGAGTCGCGATCGGTTCGAGGAGAACCATCTCGGCTTTCTCGGCAGCTGATCGGAAACCGATGCGTGCGGCCGTCTTGAATGCGATCTCGGAGGAGTCAACGCTGTGGTAGGAGCCATCGTACACAGCGACTCGAATATCCACCATTGGGTACCCGGCTAGCACGCCTTGCACCATGGTCTCCTGCACACCCTTGTCTACCGCTGGGATGAACTGGCGAGGGATCCTGCCGCCAACGATCTCGTCGACGAACTCGTACCCGCCCCCTGGGTTGGGCTCCAGGCGCAGCCAGCAGTCGCCAAACTGGCCTGAACCGCCGGTCTGCTTCTTGTGGCGGCCCTGGGCCTGTGCCGTTTTTCGGATCGTCTCGCGATACGGGATCCTCAAGTCAATGGTCTCCGCGTCAGCGTGGTACCGGTCGCGGAGACGCGCGATCGCGATATCGATCTGCACATCGCCGAGCCCCGCAAGAACGGTCTGGTGGGTCTCCTCGTCGCGGACGAGCTTGAGGGTGGGTTCCTCCTCCACGAGCTTGTTGAGCGCCACACCGAGCTTGTCCTCGTCGGCCTTGGTCTTGGCTTGTATGGCGACTGGGTAAAGCGGTTCAGGAAACGGCATGGGCTGGTAGGTGACCGAACCGTCCGCTGAGAGCGTGTCGCCGGTGAGCGTCTCGGAGAGCTTGGGAAGCACCGCGATGTCTCCCGCGGGTACCGCCGAAACGTCAACCGTTTCCTTGCCGGTCATTTTGAGTACGTGCCCGACGCGTTCTTTCTTGCCGGTCCGGCTGTTGATGAGCTCACTGCTGGGTGTCAGCGTGCCCGATACGACCTTGACGAGACTCAGGCGTCCCACATACGGATCGGACACCGTCTTGAACACGAACGCCGAGACGGCGCCGTCGATGGTGACCTCGCGAGTGCCGCCGTCTGCAGTGGGGATCGGCCCGTGAGCCGTGGGCTCCGGGAAGAAGGTGACGATCTCATCGAGCAGGTCCTCGATGCCTTGGACGGAAATGGCCGAGGCGACAAATGCGGGTATGAAGATGCCCTGGGCGATCGCCTTGTTAAGCAGCGTTTCGAGTTCGCCCTGGTCGAGTGGCTCACCTTCGAGCAGGTATTTTTCCATCAGGTCGTCGTCCGCCTCGGCGACGAGCTCTGTGAGTTTGTCGCGGGCGCTCTCCGCTGAATCGGTGAACTCGGCGGGGATATCTTCTACCACCTCGTGGTCCCCCTCGTGGTGGTAGGACTTCATGCGGATGATATCGATGACGCCGCGAAATCCGGATTCCGCACCCATGGGTATCTGCACCGCGCCGATACGGTGACCGTAGCGATCTTCGAGCTTGCGCATGGTGGCCTCGAAGTCCGCATTGTCCTTGTCGAGCCGGTTGATGAGGATCGCTCTGGCCACGCCCATCTCTCCGGCGAGCTTCCAGAGCCGGTCGGTCTGAACCTGTGGACCCGAGACGGCGTCGACGACGAACAGGGCCATCTCGGCGGCGGAAAGTCCAGCGATCGCGTCACCGATGAAGTCGGCGTACCCCGGGGTGTCGATGACGTTGATCTTGATGCCGTTGTGAACGAGCGGTGCGAGAGCGAGGTTCACAGAACTCTTGCGACGGACTTCCTCGGAGTCGTAGTCGAGATTCGAGTGCTCTTCGTCTACCGATCCGAGGCGGGTCGTCACGCCCGCGACGTGGAGCATGGCCTCCGCAAGGGAGGTCTTGCCCGCTCCTCCGTGCCCGACGAGCACGACGTTGCGGACCTTGTCGGTGCTGGGTGCGCCCAAGTGCATCTCCTCCTCGATGTCTCACGTCGTTGAAGTGCGTTCCTGGAACTCGAGCCGTGCGGTTGGCACGGATGCAACCCGTCCCGATAGCATACTCCTTTCTCGCCTCTCGGCCACCCTGGTAGAATGAGAAACCGTGTCTGGTCTCCCGGCACGCCGGGTACTCGGATTCGGAAGGACTCGCAATTGATTCGTTCGATTCGCGCCACAGTGATAACGCTGCTACTTGTAAGTGCGTTGCTGACTGCGGTCCTGCTCGTTCCCGGATGTTCTCCGGAGATGGATTCGCCACAGATGGGTGAGGTTGCCCAGTCGGATTCCGAGGCCGGACCGCCGACCGCTCTGCCCGCTACCGAGGAGGATGAGTTGTACACGCCTACGTACAAACCCGCAGGCAACGAGGTCGCCGTCATCACGACGTCGAAGGGCGTCATCAGGTTCGAGTTCTTTACGGAAGACGCGCCTAATCACGTCGCCGCCTTCATCGAGCTTGCCGAAAAAGGCTTCTATGACGGAGTGAAGTTTCACCGTGTGGAGCCGGGCTTTGTCATCCAGGGAGGCGATCCGTACTCCAAGACCGATGACCCGATGGTCGGTAGAGGAGGGCCGGGTTACACGCTTGCCGCAGAGTTCAACGAGCGTCTGCATCTCGACGGTACCGTGTCGATGGCGCGCGGTCAGAGTCCGGACTCGGCGGGATCGCAGTTCTTCATTTGCCTGGGTCCCCAGCCATTTCTTGATGGTCAGTACACGGTGTTCGGTCAGGTGATTGAGGGTCTCGACGTCGTCCACGCGATTGCAGTTGGTGACGTGATGCAGAGTGTGCGTATCGAACGCGCCGAGTAGGGACGAGGACGCAAGTGGATACCGCACGCTTCGAAGAGGGCAAGCAGGCCTACGCGGCCAAGGAGTATCGCGCGGCGGCGAAGGCGTTCATCGCGGCGGCGGACCGCGGGGATGGTAACGGTGCCGCGTATCACATGGCTGGCAACTCGCTCGTTCGGCTGCGCAGGTTTGGCGACGCGGTTACGGTATATCGCCATGCCCTGATCGATGAGGTTTACGACAAGCGTGCCGCGGTGCACGTGAACCTTGGCATGGCACTCACCGAGCTTGGTGAGTACGCTGAAGCTATCACGTCGTATCAGGCGGCTATCGACGATCCCGCCTATACCGGCGTGCATCGCGCGCTGCAGGGCAAGGCCGCAGCGCTTTGTGAGATGGGTGAGATTGAGCACGCGGCCATCGCGTACCGTCAGGCGGCGCTGGATTCCGAGAATCCCGACCCCGGCAAAGCGCTCAACAACCTCGGCTTGTGCTTCATGGCAATGCGACGTCCCGGTGACGCCGTTGAGGCGTACCGCGCCGCCCTCGGATTCGACACGTACGAGGCGCGGGGCAAGACGCTCGCCAATCTTGGCCAGGCGTACCACGCACTCGGTCGCCACGAGGAGGCGGTGCGCGCGTTTGAGAAGGCCACGGGATTGCATAATTACTCCCTTTCCGCCTCGGCGGCGCTTGAGTTCGAGAAGAGCGCGCATGCGCTTACGCCCGGCCGCCGGGAGACCGTTGAGGGCTGGAGCACCGGCGAGATGTCTCCGCTGTTGGAAGAGACGATCGAACCGGTTGGGCCGAGTGACGGGCCGCTCATGCCGACGCCTCCAGCTATTCGGATGGGCGATCAAGAGGAGGTGTCGAGCTTCTTTGCGATGACCGACGATGAGATGCGCGAACGGGATCGGGCGGCGAGGCGCATGGAGCGTGACGCTCGGCGCGCGGAGCGCAATCCGTGGGCGCTCGTAGGCGTGATCGTGGCTGTCGTCGCCATCGTTGGCGGGGGTATTGCGGCGGCGTTCGCGCTGGGACTCGGATACCCCACTCAAAGGATGACCGTCACTGCGATGCTTGAGGCGCGGGCGGCGGGTCAGCCAGTTGCGCAGTACTGGGTGGCGGTCCCCACCTCCGATGTAGACAAGGAGATGGCGAAGCTTCCGCCGATGAAGGAGTTTGCGCTCGGCGACGTCGAACGTTCGCCGCGCACATCAACGGTCACGGTGACTGTCACTCCTGAGAGCGGCGCACCACTCTACTATCAGGTGACTCTTGTGCGTGAGGGCGTGGGCTGGAAGGTGAACGGAGTCGACAACGACTGGAGGTCGACGGGCGGCGGTTCATAAGCGATACTGCCGACCGGCGCGCGAAATTCGCTCGTCAACATCGAAGTTACCATGATGAAAGGCGCACACGTGGATCAGAGCACATACATCATGATCAAGCCCGACGCCGTTCTTCGCGGCTTGATTGCGCCGGTGATTGCTCGATTTGAGCGGACGGGGCTTTGTATCGAGCGTCTCGAGCTTGGCATGGTCTCTCGCGAGCAGGCCGAGGCGAACTATGCGGAGCACGAGGGCAAACCATTTTACGAGAGTCTTGTCGAGTACATCACATCGGGACCTGTTGTCAAAATGGTCATTTCGGGTCCCGAAGCCGTTGCGGTCTGCCGTAAGCTGATGGGTTCCACCAATCCGCGTGAAGCGGCCCCGGGCACCATTCGCGGGGATTTTGGCCTCAGCCTGGAGGCGAACATTGTTCACGGCTCAGATTCCCCCGAATCAGCGAAGCGCGAGATCGCCATCTTCTTCACCGGTTAAACGTGCGACGTGACTTGGCGGTGTGCGCCGGTTGCACGCTTGCCAGGTATCGGCGTGATGCGCGGGCTGAGAGGAACGAGGGCCGAGCTCTAGAATCAAGCACATCACAGGGGACTCTCTGATGCCGGGAGGGACACACCACGTGCTTTCGCACGGGTTCAGGGGCGGGATACGCCCGCACGACCACAAGGAATCGACGAGAGACAAGCACACTGCACGGCTGCCTGTCCCGCGCCGTATCGTTGTGCCGGTACTTCAACACCTCGGCGTGCCCAATGCGCCAGTTGTCGCCGTGGGGGACACGGTGAGGCGCGGACAGCTGATCGCCTCGGCGGGTGATGTGGTGAGCGCTCCGATTCACTCGCCGGTAACCGGTGTGGTCGTTTCGATCGGCGACACCCTTACCATTAACGGAGCTATCGTCCCCGCCGTCTATATCGAGCCTGATCCGGTTCAAGAGTGGGACGGTTACGTGCGGGTCGAGGTGACGAGCGTCGTGCGCACAGTTCGTGCGGCGGGAGTCGTAGGGCTCGGCGGCGGAGCGTTCCCGACCGCCGTCAAGCTCACACCGCCGGCGGACTCTCCGGTGTCGACGCTTATTTTGAACGGGTGCGAGTGCGAGCCGTATCTGACGTGCGACCATCGCACCATGCTCGAACGTCCGGCCAGCGTTGCTTCCGGCGCGCGCCACATCGCCAGCGCCCTCGGAGCGTCACGCGTTGTCGTAGGCATCGAAGCCAATAAGCCCGACGCAGTCGATGTCATGCGATCCGCCATGGGCGCCTCGGCGGAGGTGCTCATGCTCGCCACCCGGTATCCGCAAGGGGCCGAGAAGCAGCTTATACACACCGTACTTGGCAGGGAGGTGCCGCACGGAAGGCTTCCCGCGTCGGTGGGAGCGCTCGTCCACAACGTCTCCACCGCCGCAGCCATAGCGGATGCGCTCGATGAAGGCAAACCGCTCATGGAGCGGGTTGTGACCGTCACGGGCCAGGTGGCTCGGCCGGGCAACTACATCGTGCCAATCGGGATGCTTGTGGCCGATCTCCTCGAGGCGGTCGGCGGCGTGATCGAGGGCGCGGGGCGCGTGGTGGCTGGAGGGCCGATGACAGGCATCGCTCTGGCCGATCTCCACGTGCCGGTAGTCAAGGGGACCGGGGGAGTTGTCGTGTTGCCCGCCAGGAGCGTGGCACCGGCGATCCAAGGCGATCAGCCGTGTATCCGGTGCGCGCGGTGCGTGGCTGGATGTCCCATGTCGCTTGAGCCGTACGCGCTCGGCATTTACGCCAACCGCAGGCAGTGGGATGCGACGGATCGCCTCCATGCGATGGATTGTATCGAGTGCGGGTGCTGCGCCTACGTTTGTCCCACGAATCGGCCCCTCGTGCAGCTCATCCGCCGGGCGAAGCAAGTTCTGATCGAGCGAGTGGCCAGACCGTGAGCGCTCAGTCGTCAAAAGCCACGACGATCCTCGTCGCGCCAGCGCCACACGTCGTAGCGAAAAGCACGTGCCGAGGGACGATGCTTTGGGTCATAGGGGCACTGATGCCCGTGACGGCATGGGCAATCTGGAACATGGGCTCTGTCGCCGTGGCGCTGCTTGCGGCGTGTATAGGCTCAGCGCTTGCCACCGAGGGGCTCTGGAACCGGCTTGCGCGGCGTCCTCAGACACTTCTCGACGGGTCCGCGCTGCTGACAGGGCTTTTGCTCGCGCTAGCACTTCCTCCGCGCACTCCGTGGTGGATCGCGGTCGCTGGCGGGATCGTCGCGATCGCGCTCGGCAAGATGATCTTTGGAGGACTGGGCTGGAACCTGTTCAACCCGGCGCTCGTCGGGCGAGCCTTCATCTCCATTTCCTGGGCGGGTGTGCTTTCTGAAGTGAGCCCGTATCCCGGGGGATGGTATAGCGCGATCGATGTCCCGGGCACGGCGGATCTCGACGCCATCAGCGGTGCGACGCGGCTCGCCATCGCCGCCGCTGACCGGGATGCGGGAGGCGCGTACGGGTTCGACCTTTCCGGCCACTACGACGCGTTACTCTTCCGCAACCTGGAAGGATGCCTTGGTGAGGTCTCGGCGGCGCTTCTGTTGCTCGGCGGAGTAGCGCTTATCATCCGTGGGATTATCGATTGGCGTATTCCCGCAGGATATATCGGCACGGTTGCGCTGCTATCGTGGGCGTTTGGCTCCGATCCGGTGTTCCACGTGCTTGCGGGCGGGCTCATGCTTGGAGCGTTCTTCATGGCCACCGACTACGTTACTTCGCCGATGACGCCCCTCGGCCGTTTTGTCTTCGGGGTCGGCTGCGGAGTGTTCAACGTCGTCGGGCGCTTTTTTGGGCCGATGCCCGAGGCGACCACGTTCGCGATCCTGTTCATGAACGGCCTTGTCCCCCTTATCGACCGAGGTTTGCGGCCACGAACGTTCGGTTGGAGGCGGGGCGATGCGTAGGGCCCAGTCGACACCCTTCAACATGGTGGGAGCGGTCCTCCTTACCTGCGTGGTCGCCGCTACCTCACTCGCGCTGACCTACGAGGTCACTCGTGACCGGATCGCCGCGCAGGAGCGAGCGGCTGAGGAGCGCGCTTTGAGGGCGGTGGTTCCGGATGCCGAGGGATTCGAGGTCGCTGACGACGTGCTTGAACAGTCGGTCGATGCGGCGCAGGAAATCGCCGTGACCGCCGTCTATCGCGCGCTAGGGCCTGAGGGAAACGTCGTTGCGTGGGGCGTGCGCGTCGCGCCACGGGGCTACGCCGGTCCTATCCAGCTCGTTGTGGGATTGGATAGAGATGGGGAAGTCCTTGGTGTCAGTATCATCTCCATGACCGAGACGCCAGGTCTGGGAACTAAGATCGCCACGGTCGACGGGTGGCTCGATCAGTTCATCGGGTGGAGCGGAGCGGATATCAACGCCTCGGCGCGAGAGTTTGACGCGATCGCAGGTGCGACAAAGTCGTCGGTCGCTGTTCGTGAGGGCGTGGTTGCCGCTGGACGGGTGTGGTCCGCGGCGCTGAGTGGGCGGGAGGAGGTAGATGCGCCTTGAGTGAGTGGGTTGCGGTGTTCAAGCGTGGGCTGGCGGTCGATAACCCGCTGACCGTGCTCATGATCGGCTTATGTGCGACGCTCGCGGTGTCCACCAAGGTCGAAGGCGCTCTCTTCATGGGCCTTGCGGTCATCTTTGTGCTCGTCATGTCGGCTGCGATCGTGTCGAGCCTTCGTCACCTCGTCCCCGAGATGGTCCGCATTCCAGTGTTCATCGTGATCATCGCGTCATTTGTCACCATCGTCGACCTGACGATGAAAGCGTTCGTGCCAGACATCTACAGCTTCCTCGGCGTGTGGATCCCTCTCATCGTTGTTAACTGCATGATTCTCGGGCGTGCCGAGGCGTTCTCGTACCACCAACCCGTACGGCTTGCGATAGCCGACGGCTTGGGAATGGGAAGCGGGTTCACGATGGTGATAGTCGTGCTCGCGTTCATACGGGAGCTATTTGGGAGCGGGGAGATCGTGTTCTTTGGCACTCGAGTACTCGGGATGCCCGAATGGTACCCGGCTCCCGGCATTCTCGTGCTCTTCCCCGGTGCGTTCATTGTGTTTGGATTCATCGTTGCGGCGATGAGGTGGTACAACAACCAGCGTACGTTAGTGCGTACGGTTCAGACGCCCGTTCAGTGCAGGGTGGAAGAGGGAGGGCGGTAGGGGTGGAGACCCTCCAACACTTCGCGCTACTGCTTGTGGGCGGTGCGCTCGTGAACAACATATTGCTCACGCGATTCATTGGGCTTTGTCCGTTCTTCGGGGTCTCGGGTTCGATGGAGACGAGCCTTGGCATGGCAGGCGCGGTGGTCTTTGTGATGACGCTCGCCACGAGTGCCACGTGGGTGTTCTGGAATGCGCTGCTGCAGCCGCTCGGCGTGGGTGAGTTCCTCTACATCCCGGCGTTCATACTCGTCATCGCGGCGCTCGTGCAGTTCGTGGAGATGTACTTGCGCAAGGCGAGCCCTGCGCTCTACCGGTCGTTAGGCATCTTCTTGCCTCTCATCACTACAAACTGTGCCGTGCTCGCGACCGCGACAGAAGCGGTGCGCCCTGGCTTTTTCAAGATGGGAGTTGACTACGGGTTCGGCTTCGGAGAGGCGCTCGTCTACACCTTCGGTGTGGCGCTAGGCTTTGGCATCGCGCTCATCTCGTTTACGGCGTTGAGAGAACGTCTCGAAGTGGCCCCGGTTCCAGAAATCATGCGCGGCACCCCGATCGCGTTTGTCACGGCGGGTCTACTTTCCTTCGGTTACGTCGGCTTGGCCGGCTTGTTTGGATTGTGAGGCGTGTGTCCGGGTGGATCTGACGCTCATAGTGAACGCGGTACTTGCGCTGAGTCTTATCGGTCTCGTCGCGGCCGCACTGCTGTCCATGGCAGCGCGCACGTTTACAGTGCAGGTTGACCCGCAGATCGAGCGCGTGCTCAGCGCTCTTCCCGGCGCCAACTGCGGCGCGTGTGGGAATCCGTCGTGCTTCTCGGCTGCCGAGGCGCTTGTAGCGGGAACGATGGCGCTGACCGGTTGCACGGCGGGTGGACGAGCGGTCGCGGATGCCATCGCCGACGTGCTTGGGATCCAAAAGTGCGAGGTCGCCGAGGTCGTGTCAGTGAGGCGCTGCGGAGGGGGCAGCGCCGCGGTCCGCCGCTACGAGTACTCGGGGGTTCTCTCATGCAACATGGTGTCACGGCTCGCCGGTGGCGTCATCGAATGTCCGGCGGGGTGTTTCGGCTACGGTGACTGCGTTGCGGCATGTCCATTCAACGCGATCACTATCGATGCGCGCGGACTTCCGGTGATCGATCTCGATCGCTGCACAGGGTGTGAGCTTTGTGTTCGTGAGTGCCCGCGAGGGCCGGCCCGTCTGCTCGAGATGGTGCCCGAGGACGGACCCGTCGTCATCCGATGCAACTCGCATGATCGTCCAAAGGCTCGCAAGGATTACTGTGTAAAGTGCTGCATCGCGTGCAAGAAGTGCGAGCGCGCGTGTCCCGCCGACGCGATCCACGTCATTGACTTGCTTGCGGTGGTGTCCTTCGAGAGGTGTACGGGCTGCGGGGCGTGCGTCGCCGTCTGCCCTCAACAGTGTATCGACTTTACCGGAAGAGCCGCGCATGCCCCTGCCGCGACACTCGATGGACTAGGCGTTCAAGGTGCTTTCGCTGTGGGTATCGCTCGCGAGGAGCCGTCATGACCAGGGGCGACCAGATACTCGTTGCCGCACTCCTCGCGCTTGCACTGTTCTCGTTCCTGCTGATAGCCGCTTTAGCTCCCCTTGACGGCGACTCAGTGACGATCGGTGGTCCGGAAGGTGTCAGCGACGTCTCTCTTCGACGTACTGCCGTGTACCGTGTCGAAGGCCGCCTGGGAGTTGTGGTCGTCGAAGTCGCTGAAGGGCGAGCCTCGGTGGTCGATGCGTGCTGCCCTGACGAGCTGTGTGTCCGCGCCGGCTACGCCCGTCCCGGGAGACCCGTCGTGTGTGCTCCTAACGGTGTCAGCGTGACTGTTCGCGGAGAAGGCGGTGAAGTGCTCGATGCGGTATCGCGCTGACACACGGCTGTCCGCTCACACCGCCATGTTGCTCGCGCTGGGGGCTGTTCTCGGATACGTGGAAACGCTCATCGCCATCCCCATGCCGGTACCGGGCGCCAAGCTCGGCCTCGCGAACATCGCTGTCGTAATCGCTCTGGCCATAACCGATCCGTTCCGGGCCATGATCGTCTCACTGGGTCGTGTAGCGCTCGTCGGTCTTGCTACGGGCACGCTGGGCGGACCGACAGTCGCGCTCTCGCTTGCCGGAGCGTGTGCTGCGCTTGTTGCGATGATGTTCCTCCGTTCCCGGGGAAGCACGTTTTCAGTCGTGGGCTGGGCTGTCGCGGGCGCGGCGGCTCACTCCGTTGCGCAGATTGCTGCTGCGTGTCTGCTTGTTGGTTCTTTTGCTCCACTGGCGCTGGCACCCCTTGTCCTTGCCCTAAGCCTGCCCTCCGGGCTCGCGATCGGATACTCCGCCCGTCTCCTCATCTCCCGCATCCCCCAGTTCACTCTGTCGGTTGCTGGTAGGTAAGTAGAGGAGGTGGGTGTCGATGGCGCCTCGCCTGATGGGTGTCGAGCGCACACCGCGATCATTGGTGCTCTCGGGTCATGTTGACGCGGTGTCTGACGCCGCACTCTTGTCCGTGCTCATCGGGGACGAGGGCGAGGAGGGAGGGCGTCGAGTCCTTGAGGCGTATCCGGTCCCAGACGCTCTGTGGCGGGTGAGCGCCGAGGACTTGACGGGGCTGCCCGGTATCGGTCCGGCAAGCGCGGCGCGGCTTCTGGCGGGGTTGGAGTTTAGCAGGCGTGCGTCAGTGTGGCGTTGTAAAGAGCGCGCGAGTATACAAACGCCCGAAGACGTGGTCGCGTTGTGCGGGCTCCAATTGAGGGGTGCTGACCGCGAGCACTTTTGGTCGCTCGCGCTCAACACGAAGAACCGTTTAGTCAGAATGGTCGAGATATCCGTGGGGAGTCTCAACGCGTCGATAGTGCACCCAAGGGAGTTGTTCAAAGATGCGGTGAGGTGCTCGGCAGCGTCCGTGGTGGTCGTCCATAACCATCCAAGCGGAGACCCGACCCCTTCTGGCGCCGACATTCAGCTCACCCGGCGTCTTGTGCGTGCGGGAGACGTCCTTGGGATAGAGGTGCTCGACCACGTGATCATCGGCGATGGCGGCGAGCACGCGTCCCTGCGTGACCTCGGCCTGATGTAGCGGGTTCCATGAACGGATGACACGGAACCGTCACGTGAGGACGAGCGTATCGACCAATGTGCTGTGCTACACTTATCCGGCTCTGAGAGCAGGGGCTTTCGCGTGCGAGAGGAGTCTAGGCGACCGTGTCGCTCATCGATATGTTTTTCAACTCGTGGGGCGGCGACATGGCTGTCGACCTTGGGACCGCCAACACGCTCGTTTCGGTCAGGGGTCGCGGGATCGTGCTCATAGAGCCGTCCGTTGTCGCGGTCGAAAGGGATACGAAGCGTGTGCTTGCCGTAGGCATGGAGGCCAAGCGAATGCTCGGCCGTACGCCGGGGAGCATCGTCGCGATCCGTCCGCTCAAAGATGGTGTCATCGCTGACTTTGAAGTCACCGAGTCGATGCTGCGCTACTTCATCAACAAGACGCGCGTGAAGCGCTTTCCGTGGCAGCCCAAACCTCGTGTTGTCATCTGCGTGCCGAGTGGGGTTACCGAGGTCGAGAAGCGTGCCGTCTTCGAGGCGACGATGCAGGCCGGTGCGAGGCAGGCTTTCCTCATCGAAGAACCGATGGCGGCCGCGATCGGTTCCGGGCTACCGATCCAGGAACCTACCGGAAACATGGTTGTCGATATCGGGGGCGGCACGACAGAGGTCGCTGTGATCTCGCTCGGTGGAATCGTTGTGTCGCAGTCTATTCGCATCGCCGGGGACGAGTTCGACGAAGCGATTATCAGTCACGTGAAGCGCACGTACAATGTTCTTATCGGCGAACGTACCGCTGAGGAGATCAAGTTCGAAATCGGTAGCGCGTGGCCGCTGCTTGAGGAGATCGACGTCGAGATTCGCGGACGCGACTTGCTCACAGGATTGCCGCGGACGGTGACGATGGAGTCCGAGGAGATCAGGGAGGCTCTCGAGGAGCCGATCGCGGCGATAGTGGCGGCGGTCAAGGGCACCCTGGAAAAGACCCCCCCAGAACTTGCCAGCGATCTCATGGAGTACGGCATCGTGCTTACTGGTGGAGGCGCGCTTCTCAAGGGGCTTGATGATCGCATCAAGCACGAGACCGGGATGCCGGTACACGTGTCGGAAAACGCACTTACTAACGTCGTGGATGGTTCCGCTCAGGCTCTTGAGGAGATTGACGCTCTCAAAAAGATCCTCACCGGCGCACGCTAGGACACGCATATGAGGTTTTCCTCCCGCGAGAGATCGCGGGGCGGCTGGGTACTGATCGCCCTCATCGCCGCCTCATTTCTGCTCACGACCGTCTACTATCGTGAGGGCGATTCCGGACCGCTCACGTCGACGAGGCGGGTCTTTCACGCGGTGATCACGCCGGTCTCTCACGCAGGCGCCTTTGTCACGTCGCCGATTAGAGCGGTGGGCGGATGGTTTGCGGGACTCACAATCTCGCGTGAGGAGATCGAGATCTTGCGCGAGCAGAACGCCACCTTGAGACAGCGCGTTGTTGATCTCGAAGAGGCACGACTCGAAAACGAACGTCTACGGGGATTGGTCGGTCTCGTAGATGGCCGCGAGTTCGACGCGGTTGGCACGCGTATCATCGCAAGGCCGCTGACGGCGTGGGAGGCGGTCGTCACCATCGATCGAGGCGGGGCTGACGGAGTCGCCCCAGGGATGCCTGTGCTCACTGTGCACGGACTGCTCGGATACGTTGTCGAAACCAGCGAGCGATCAAGCCGCGTGCGCCTGATCACCGACCAGCGCAGCGGCGTTGCGGCGATGCTCCAGGCGTCTCGCGCGGAAGGTGTCGTCTCGGGATCCATCAATGGTGACCTCGTGATGCGGTTCGTGAGCCGTGACGCGACGGTCACCGTGGGCGAGCCGGTGCTCACGTCTGGGCTCGGTGGCGTGTACCCACGCGGCCTGCTTGTTGGCGAAGTCGCGAGCTACCGGCTCACCGACGCCGACCTCCATCCCGTGATCACGGTGCGATCAAACGTGTCGCTACCTGCCATCGAGGAGGCAGTCGTGTTAGTGGGCGCCGCTGCCGAGATAGAGGGAGGCGGCGGACAGTGAACAGATTCTGGTCCGCGGCAGGCGCGCTTACCGGAGCCGTTCTCTTGCAGGCGGGACTTGCTCCAAATATCGCGATCGGTGGTGTGGTGCCAAACATGTTTTTGCTGGTCGTCGTCACACTTGCCCTGGTACAGGGACCTCGCGCCGGCATGATCGCGGGATTTACAGGTGGAATCCTCTTCGACCTCGTTGGCACGGGCCCGATCGGTCCTGGCGCGCTTGTACTGTGTGTGGTGGGCTTCCTTGCGGGATCTGCAGCCGAGAACACGTTTTCCGAGGGATGGTCAGTGCCGCTCGTAATCTTGTTTTTTTCCGGCTTGGCGACCGAAGGAGCGTACGCTCTATCGCTTGCGGTACTTGGCGAGAGCGGATCGGGATTCCGAGGGTTTGCCGGCGTGATGTTTTCGGGAGCGCTGTATAATGTCGCGGTGGCCGTGCTCGTGTACCCGTGGCTGGCCCGCTTCTTGCGAGACGAGCGATCCGTGAACATGTTCAGGCGGCTGTCGTAGCCGCGTCTGCCGTTCGACCGCCAAAGTAGCGGCCGAGGAGAACACACCCATTGCCTGCCTTCCGTGAACAGTTGCGACAGCGATACGCCGTGCTCGGCGTGGCGGTTGTCGTCGTGCTTGGGGTACTGCTCATCCGGTTGTGGAGCTTGCAGGTGCTTCATGGGGACGAGTTTGCGACAGCGGCGGAGAACAACAGGGTGAGGGAGGTTTCGGTTGACGCCCCTCGCGGTCGCATCCTCGATCGTGATCGCGTCCCGCTCGTGGTCAACCGTTCCGCACTAGCTGTCACGATCTCTCCAGCGGCCAGGAACGACGAGGAGCTGCTTAGCCGTCTTTCGGTCGTCCTCGGAGTGACGCTCGACTCCGTGCTGGAGCGAGCGATGTCGGTGAGGGACGACCCGCTCAAACCGCGCATCGTCGCCGTCGATGTCCCGATGACGGCCGTCTCATATCTATCCGAGCACGAGGCTGAGTTTCCCGGGATCGAGGTCGAGGCGATACCCGTTCGCGACTATCCGCACGGGACGCTCGCGGCCCACGTACTTGGCTATACGGGCGAGATCACAGATGAGCAGCTCAAAGAGTCCGAGATAGGCAGGTACGCGCTTGGCGACATCGTGGGTAGGACCGGTGTCGAGCGGCAGTATGAGTCAGTGCTGCAGGGCGTAAAGGGATTCACGCGTCTCGAGGTTGACGCATTTGGCTCGCCCAGAAAGGTCATCGAAGAGGCTGAGCCGGTTGCGGGTCGCGATGTCGTGCTCACCATCGATGCCGACGTCCAGGCCGTCGCGGAACAAGCGCTCGTCGACGCGCTCGCCGCGGCACGCGCGGACGAGTTTCCCAACGCGCGTGCGGGTGCCGCGGTCGTGCTCGACGTGAAGACAGGCGAGATTGTGGCGATGGCCAGCGTGCCGACGTACGATCCCGCCGCGTTTATCGGCGGTATCGCAGCGGCCGAGTGGGAGCGGCTGAATGCGAAAGAGAGCGAGTACCCCCTCAACAACCGCGCGATACACGCCGCGTACCCACCTGCGTCCACGTTCAAAGTCGTGACGGCGGCGGCCGGGTTGGAGCACCAGGTCACTTCGACCGGCCACTCCTACTACTGCTCAGGCCGGTGGACCGGCTTTGGCGAGCAGTGGGGGAAGAACTGCTGGGAGTTGCGTGGTCACGGGCAAGTCGACTTCTTCAGCGGCATGGCGTACTCGTGCGACATCGTCTACTACGATATCGGCTATCAGCTCGAGAGCCGCGGCGCGGAAGAGCTTCAGGCGTGGTCTCGCAACTTTGGTCTCGGCGCCACGCTCGGCGTTGACTTGCCCGGAGAAGTGAGCGGCCGCGTTCCTGACGCAGCGTGGAAGGCTGAGTTCAACCGCGACTATCCCGAGTATCGCCGGTGGCTTCCCGGCGACACGATCAACCTGTCGATCGGCCAGGGTGACATGCTCACGACCCCGCTCCAGATGGCGGCGGTCTTCGCGGGCCTGGGTAACAACGGCACCATCATGCGTCCGCACGTTCTCAAGGAGGTCATAGACGCTAAGGGAGAGACGGTTCGTGCCTTCGAGCCGGAGGTCGTACGCGAGATCGGTCTGTCCGAGGCGAATCTTCGTGCGATCCATGACTCTCTTGTCGGAGTGACCGAGTACGGCACCGGCTTGAGCGCATTTCGAGGTTTCGGCACCCCTATCGCCGGGAAGACCGGCACAGCGGAGGTCGCGGGCCGCGACAACTACGCGTGGTTCACCGCGTACGCGCCGGCGAGTGAGCCTCGCTACTCGGTGGCAATCGTGCTCGAGCAAGGTGGAGGCGGAGGCGCCAACGCGGCACCCGCGGCACGCTCGATCCTCGCACAACTGCTCGGTTTACCTACGGACCGCGTCACGGCGACGGACGTGTCGAGGTGACCGGCGATGGGTAGCCGGATCGAACTTGTGCGCGACAAGGTCAATCTCCCGCTCGCTGCGGTAGTGGCGCTCCTGCTGGTCTTCGGGGCCCTCATGGTCCACTCCGCGACATCCGGCTTCTCGTACGGCGAGGCGATGTTCCAGCGCCAGTTGCTTGGCATCGGCATCGGCACTGTCCTTCTCGCGCTCGCGTGGAAGATTGACTACCGCAGGATCGAGGGGTGGCTCGGCCCGCTTGTCGTGCTCAACGCGTTTCTCATACTCTCACCGAGGATCCCGGGTCTGGGCGCTGAGGCCAAGGGAGCGACCGCGTGGCTTGAGATCGCGGGCGTGCGTCTCTTTCAGCCGTCAGAACCCGCAAAGCTGATCACGATCCTAATCATGGCGATCGTGATCGCGCGTTTCAAAGGCCGGATCGAACGGGGTCGAGATGTTGCGCACGTGCTCGCGTATCTCGCTGTACCGTTCGGGTTGATCCTCACGCAGCCTGATCTTGGCACTGGGCTCGTGTTTGTAGCGATCACGCTCGGTATGTTGCTCGTGGGTGGGATGAAGGGACGCTTCTTTCTCATCATCGCGTTGGTTGGAGCGGTTGGGGTGGGGGTGATCCTTCAAACTGATCTCTTGGCCGAGTACCAACGCAACCGGCTTCTTGTATTCGTCGACCCTTCGCTCGATCCGAAGGGAGCGGGGTACAGTTTGAACCAGTCGAAGATCGCGATTGGTTCCGGCGGGCTTGCGGGCAAGGGTCTCGGGCAGGGGACGCAGTCCAATCTAAACTTTCTGCCGGAGCGCCACACCGACTTCATCTTCTCGGTGCTAGGCGAGGAGGCCGGTTTCCTCGGGGCGGTACTGCTGCTCGGGTTGTACCTCGGGCTGCTCGTCACATCACTTGAAATCGCGACATCAGCGCGCGATCTGTACCAATCACTCATCGTAATAGGTCTTATCAGTATGTGGACCTTTCAGATTCTGCAGAATATCGGGATGACGATAGGTCTCATGCCGATCACGGGCATACCGCTGCCATTTATGAGCTATGGTTCGTCATTCATGATCACCAACCTGGCCGGAACGGGTATGCTCATGTCCGTGTGGGCCAGGCGGAAAGGCGTCTGAGGGTACTCGTTTGAGGAGGGTTCAGTCGTGGCTTTGCCCGTCAACTTGAGAGATATCGTCCGGTCAACCGCCGAGATTCGCGCGCAGCGCGAGAAACCTTTGCGGATTGAGATCATTATCGAGGCCGATGCGCCAGACGAGCTGATCGAAGCGGTGCGTGACCGCTTGAGGCCAGCAACGGCCGCCGCGAGTCTCGGCATAGATGTCGCCGAACCTGGCCGCACACGGGTCTTTGACCCCGCTTGTGACGTGGTCATTGGAGTCGCGGGCAGCGGATCAGTGGGACTCAATGAGGTGATGGCCGCCGCACGCGAGCGGAGCGTGCCTGCCGTCGTGATCGGAGTTGCTCACGATCGCCACGTGGTCGCTTTGAACGCAGGTCATCCGTATGCCGACACCGTCGCTTCACCGGTAGCCTCTCACGCTGTCGATGTCGAGCTTGCCGGGTGGCTCGTCGAGCGCCTCGATGGAAAGCGGCTCGCGCTCGCTCACAACTTCCCGTTCGTGCGTGCCGTGGTCGCTGAGGAAGCGGTGAAGGCTACTGCTGCTCAAAACGCGCTCATTGGCGCGGTCGCGTTCGTGCCCGGTGCCGATATGCCGCTGATGACGCTCAACCAGGCAAAGATGCTCCTTCAGATCGCCGCCGCGTACGGTCAGTCTCTCGGCACCGAGAGGGCAAAGGAGCTTCTCGCCCTCGTGGGCGGAGCGTTTGCGCTCAGAACGGTGGCTCGGCAGATACTTGGGTTCGTACCGGGATTTGGATGGGCCATCAAGGCTGGTTTCGGGTACGTGGGCACTGTGGCGATGGGCAGGGCGGCAATCACGTATTTTGAGCACGGGGGCGACTTGACTGGCGTGGCTCGAACAGCGGTTGCGGCGCGTGACGCGGCTGTCAAGCGCCTCAAGCGAGCGGACGCTGGTGCGTGAGTCCGGCGTGGCGCTCAGGCGGCGTGTGGAGCGTGTCCTTTCACGAGTCGAGCGTCCGGCACGCTATATAGACAGCGAATGGGGGAGTGTCAGGGACCGCGACGCCACGCACCGTACGGTTCTCGCGTATCCCGACACCTACGAGATTGGTCAATCCAACCAGGCGCTCGCCATCTTGTACGCGCGTATAAACGCTAAGACGGGTTTCTCGGCAGAGCGGACGTACGTGCCGTGGGTGGACATGTCGAGCGAGATGCGCGGGGAGAAGATTCCGCTGTTCTCGCTCGAGTCCGTTACGCCGGTGGCCGAGTTCGACATCGTGGGCATCACCCTCCCTTACGAGCTTACGTACACCAACATTCTTGAGCTGCTCGATCTGGCGGGCATCCCGCTGCGCGCGTCTGATCGCACGGATAGACATCCGCTCGTTGTAGGCGGCGGTCCGTGCGCCTACAACCCCGAACCGCTCGCCCCGTTCTTCGACGCGATCGTGATCGGGGAGGGCGAGGATGTTGTGCTCGATGTTGTCAGGAGCCATCGCGATGCGCGCGACGCGGGTCTGAGCCGTCAAGACACGCTGGCAAGCCTCGCCAGGATTCCGGGCGTCTACGTGCCGTCACTGTACGAGGTTGATGGCGAAGGCGGCCTGCGAGCGGCGGATCCGGCACCGTCCGTGGTGGTCAAGCGGGTCGTGTCCGATCTCGGTGCTCACTCCCCGCCGGTCTGCGGGATCGTTCCTTTCATGGATGTCGTCCACGACAGGGTTGGCGTTGAGGTGTTCCGTGGATGCACGCGAGGGTGTCGCTTTTGCCAGGCGGGGATGGTGTACCGTCCGGTACGTGAGCGCCGCGCTGACGATATCGTGCGCGACGTCATGGCTGGCCTCGCGCACACCGGTTACGACGAGGTCTCGCTCACCTCGCTGTCCACCACCGATCATAGTCAGATAGAAGAGGTGGTTCGCCGGTTGACGAACAGACTGGACGGCACGGGCGTGAGCGTTTCGCTTCCGAGCCTGCGCGTCGACGCGTTTAGCGTCGAGATGGCTCGACTGGTGAGCGCCGGGCGCACGTCGGGACTCACGCTCGCGCCGGAGGCCGGAACCCAGCGGATGCGTGATGTCATCAACAAGAACGTCACGGAAGATGAGCTCATCACCACCATCACCCATGCGTTCAAGTCCGGGTGGCGTCGGGTGAAGTTGTACTTCATGATCGGGTTGCCTACCGAGACCGACGCTGACATCGAGGAAATCGGCCACCTCGTCTCCCGGGTGCTGGCTTGCGCTCGTGCCGAGGTAAAGCCAGATGAGCGCGGATCGGTGAGGATCGCCGTATCTGTCTCCACCCTCGTTCCCAAGGCGCATACCCCATTCCAGTGGCTCGGCCAGGTTTCACTCGATGAGGTGCGGAGGCGTCAGCAGGTCTTGCGCTCGACGATGCCGCGCAAGGGTGTCGATCTGGCGTGGCACGACGCGGAGGTCTCGTTCCTTGAGGGAGTGATGGCGCGCGGCGGGCGCGAACTTGCCGACGCGATCGAGGCGGCGTGGCGCGCGGGTGCGCGCTTCGACGCGTGGACCGAGCGGTTCGACCTGCGCGTGTGGCTCGATGCGTTTTCCTCGGCTGGGGTCGATCCGGAGGCGGTGGCTGGCCGGTCGTACGGCGCCCATGACGCGCTGCCCTGGGACCACATCTCGTGTGGCGTGTCGCGCACCTACCTGTGGCGCGAGCTTGAACGTGCGCAACGCGGGGCATCAACCGAGGATTGCACGTTTTCTGTGTGCACTGGATGTGACGTTTGCACCGGCCTCGGTGTTGACACTGTGTTAGGTGGTGACCGCCGTGGCACCGGGTGAGTTCCGGCTCCGGGTTCGCTACCAGAAGATTGGCCCCGTGCGCTTTCTTTCCCACCTCGAGGTCATGCGGGCGATCGAGCGTTCGGCACGCCGGTCTGGATTGCCGTATGCTGTCACAAAAGGGTTCTCGCCGCACATGAAGCTTGCCTTTGGTCCCGCGTTGCCGGTCGGGACCGCTGGACTCGCCGAGCACTACGATGTGTGGCTGACAACATACGTGCCCGCGGGTGAGGTCCTCCGGCGTCTGCGGAGTTCGACGCCGCCGGACTTGGCAGCCTCTGGGGTGGCGTACGTCGGGCCCAAGGAGCCGTCGCTGAGTGCGGCGGTTACGCTCGCGGAGTATGAGGTGGCAATCGAAGGTGAGGGGGTGAGCGCGGAGAAGGTGGGAGAGGCGCTCGACGCTGTGACCGGCGATAGGTGGCTTGAGGTTGAGCACAAGAGCAAGACCAAGGTTTTCGATCTTACGCGCACACTCCCGAACGAGGTGAGCGTGAGGCCGAGTGGGTCTGGGATCGTTGTCTTTCTAACGACACGCATGGGCCAGGAAGGCTCGCTCAGACCCGAGGTGCTCTGCCAGACGGCCCTATCCCGAGCGCGGTGCGACGGCGCTGTCGTATCAGTGACGCGGACCGGCACGTTCATCGAGGGCGAGGACGGTCCGCGGCGTCCCCTCTGATGGGAGACAGCCATGGCGGCACTTAGGCGCGAGATGCTTATCTCGCATGATTCGCACGAGACTCGGGTCGCGCTGCTCGAGAACCGGGCACTCGTTGAGCTCTATGTAGAGCGCCCCCGTCGCTCGGTTGTCGGGAACGTCTACCTCGGCAAGATCAAGGATGTCCTGCCGGGCATGCAGGCGGCCTTTGTGGACATAGGACTCGAGAAGAACGCGTTCCTCTACGTAGACGAGGTCGTCGCGTTTGAGGGCGTGGAGGCGGGTGGCCGCCGCTCGATTGCCGACATTCTCGCTCCTGGTGAGGATGTAATGGTGCAGGTGCTCAAGGATCCGATGGGGACCAAGGGCGCGCGTGTGACCACCGATATCACGCTTCCCGGCCGCTTCACGGTGCTCATGCCGTACTCATCGTCCGTGGGCGTGTCGCGCCGACTTCCGGAAGCGGAGCGCGACAGGCTCCACGCGGTGGTGATACCGCTTGTACCCGACGGGATGGGCGCGATCGTTCGCACTGTCGCCGAGGGCGTCTCGGATAAGGAGGTCGCGGGCGACCTGGAGTTTCTTCTGCGTTTGTGGAAGCGCGTGAAACACCAGGCCGAGGAGGGACTGGCTCCCGAGGTCGTCTATACCGAGATGGACCTAGCGCTCAGGATCGTGCGCGACGTGTTCTCCGCGGGCTTCGAGCGTCTCATCGTCGACGACAAGGCGCTACACGCCAAGCTCGTATCCTTTATTAAGAAATCATCCCCCGAACTTGTTCGTGCTGTGATGCTGCACCGGGAGCGCACGCCGCTTTTCGAGGCGCATGGAGTGCTTGAGACGGTCGACTCGGCGTTACGGCGCACGGTTGAGTTGCCATCGGGAGGCTCGATCGCGATCGACCGGACGGAGGCGCTCACGGCGATTGACGTCAACAGCGGCCGGTTCGTGGGCCGAAAGAGTCTCGAGGACACGGCGTACCGGACGAATCTTGAGGCTGCCGAGGAGATCGCACGCCAGCTTCGACTCCGGGACATCGGCGGGATCATCGTCATCGACTTCATCGACATGGAAGAGTCTGCGCACCGCAGCGCGGTAGTGGCGCGCCTTTCGGCGGCGCTCGAGCGGGATCGCACCAGAACGCGTGTGGGAGAGATGTCGCGGCTCGGACTCGTAGAGATGACGCGCAAGAACGTCACCGAGGGAGCGTTTGACGTCATCACCGAGGAGTGCCCGTGTTGCGGAGGAGAGGGGAGGGTTCTCTCGGCGGCCACACGGCGGATCGCCGTGGAGCGCACGATGCGTGAGATGCTGGAGGCGGGGCGTGCCTCGGCGTACCTGCTCGGTGTGCACCCGCAGGCGCACGCGCTGCTGGTGACCCCGGGCAACAACATCGCGGCCGCGCTGAAGGAGCAGACATCCAAGACGGTGGTGATAGTGCCTGACGCGGAGTGCGGACCGCTCGAGGTCAGGGTGCTCATCGAAGGCTCGACAGGGCAGGTTCGCCGGGGCATCAAGGACGTCTTCCGAAGCGCGTGAAGCGGGTTGAGTGCAAAGCGCGCACTGTTGTTCGTCACGGGGGTACTCGTGTTCTCTGCGGTAGGCAATGCCTATGGGGGTGCCGCATACTTCATTCTTGGACATCAAGGAAGTCCGGTATTCAGTTCCGAGTTCCAACAACGACGCGAAGTACACAAATATGAAGTACCGCGATTACGACGGTTCATGGCTGAATTGGAGCGTTCGACCATACTGGACGCCCTCTGTCCCTGAAATCTACTACTAATGGTTACTACTCCAACGGGTACGTCCAGTTTGAATCCAAGCCGTACTGAGGAAGGACTGACATGGAAGGAATTCGCAGAAGGCTCGCGCTCTTCCTGGTGCTGACCGTGGCACTCACAGCAGCTGCTGGATGTGCTGGCGGTGCGGAGAAGGCCGTCCGGGACTCCTCTGATCAGTCCCGCGTCGCGCCAACAACCGAGGGAGGGCCGACAACAGAGAGCCCCTACGTTCTTGGCACTGACGCGGATGACACCTACAGGGAGAAGTTGAGCGCAAGCGGGACTATCGTGGCAGACCTGTCAGAAGCCGCCACGTTGCTTGGGTTTGCTCCCCGCGGACTTGAGTCGATTGAGGGAGAAATTGACACCATTGTCGTGGACGACAAACTGACCGCACCGGACGGCTCTGCGATCGGGGACAAACCAACGGACCAGCGTGTTCTTGCAGTGTTTCTTGCCGACGGGACGATTGTCCAGCAAGCCCTGGGCATTGGCTATGCGAGCTCAGATGAAATGGTGGAGTCACAGTTTGAGGAGACAGGAGCGCAAGGATACAAGCATCGAATCTCCCTCGCTACCGTTGAGGCTGTCGCCTGGGACGGAGGCACCCACGCTATTCAGCTTGAAGACGGATCGGCGATGGAACTCGAAGTACCGAGTGCGCTGATTATGTGGTATGCGGAAGGACTCGTGACCTCTGTCGCATCGGAGCACGAGATGAGCTACAAGAAGTTGCTACCTGTGGCGACCGAGATTTCGCAACGCGTCCGCTGATCAGGCTGCTCGGCCAGGCTGGGGGAGGGCCGCTGTCGACCGTCTACGACGGCAGTGAGGAGCGCCCGTGGGTGGTGGTGGGCGAGACGATTCTCGGCGAGTTGATCGTCGTCCCGCTCAACGATGCGCGGAACCCCAAGTGGTGGACGCCGGTGATCGCGCAAATCCACATGCGCTTTCCCGGCAACATCAAAGACGGGCAGGTCGAGCTTGCGCACGCGTGGACCGCGCCGAGGAGGTCGCCTCTGCGGTCGCCGCCCGCCAGCCGCTACGCTACGCGGGCTACACCTACGACGCGCACTCGGCCACCTACTACCCCTCGGCCCGCCACTACGACCCAGCCACGATGCGCTTCCTCACCAACTCCACTCTCTCATCTCAGGTCAGTCCGACTCCCCAGCATGAGTGAATGGCAGTACTTCTCCGTAGCGGGTACCATGAACATGGAGGTTGATCATGGTTATGACGCTCGAGAAGAAGCACGATGTCATCGCCGGACTGTGCCGCAAGTACGGGGTCGTCCGTATGGATGTCTTCGGCTCGGCGATACGCGAAGACTTCCGCGTGGGCGAGAGTGACATTGATCTGCTCGCCGATTTCGGCGATCAAGATCCCTTCGAGCTTATCGACGCTTACTTCGGTCTGCTCGACGATCTCCGTGCGCTTCTCGGCCCCAAGGTCGACCTCGTCATGAGCGACGCTATCAAGAACCGCTACATCCGTGCAGAGATCGAGCGCACGAAGCAAGCACTATATGTGGCGTGAACCTCGCTCGTGGTGCGCAGTGAGCCGCCTCAGGAGTCCGCGTTATTCGTCAACTAGCCCCCGAGTTTGTGATGCTTCCAAGTGCGAAGTGTGCGAAGTGCGCGTTGACGCTGGTAGGGCCCTCTGCTAGAGTATCCCTTCGCGCATGGAAGCGATAAGAGAGGGAAACGATGTACGCTGTGGTATCTACCGGCGGTAAGCAACTCAAGGTCGTGAAGGGTGCCGAGGCCGTCGTCGAGAAGCTTGATGCGGCTGTTGGTGAGACAGTTACCTTCGACGTCTTGTTCGTCGCTGACGGTGACGCAATCGTCGCTGATCGGGACGCGCTCGCATCCGCTCTTGTCACCGCTGAGGTCGTCGAGCACTTCAGAGGCGACAAGCAGATTGTGTTCAAGTTCAAGAAGCGCAAAGGCTACAAGCGCCTCAAAGGTCACCGGCAGGATCAGACGAGAGTCGTGATCACCGATGTCGCGCTCGCGGGTGGCACCAAGGCTGTCCCCAAGCAGCCGGCCAAGGCCGCCCCCAAGAAAGCCGTTGTTGCCGAGACATCCGCAGAGCAGTGTGAAGCCGTGAAGTCGAGCGGTGAGCGATGCGGCAACAAGCCCAAGGATGGTTCTAGGTACTGCGGAGTCCACGCGAAAAAGTACGACGCGTAGCGCAGCACCTCACATATACCGGATCGAGTCATACTTCGGCAGGTGCCGTGGTATGGATGCGCAAAGGCAGGGAGAGAGATGGCTCACAAGAAAGGCCTCGGTTCGACCAAGAACGGTCGCGATTCGAAGGCAAAGCGGCTCGGCGTGAAGCGGTTTGGTGGAGAGAGCGTGAGTGCTGGCTCGATTCTCGTGCGTCAGCGGGGAACCCACTTCCACCCCGGTGACAACGTCGGTCGCGGCGGGGACGACACGCTGTTCGCGATGTCGGACGGTGTGGTCGAGTTTACGAAGGGTCTCAAGCGTCGTGTGCACGTGCGACCGTTCGAGGGATAGCATCCATTACGTCCGCTCGTGCGAGTACGACCGTCAACTACGGACCCTCCGCCAAGAGTCGGGCGGGGGGTTTTCGTTTTTTCGCTCGCGCCACGCGACGCGTGGTGTGTTTCCTCCGACTCGAATGAGGGTGCTCCATGTTCGTTGATGAAGCGACAATACATGTAAAGAGCGGCCCAGGCGGCGGCGGCTGCACATCGTTTCGCCGAGAGGCGCACGTGCCCAAGGGTGGCCCGGACGGCGGCGACGGCGGAAACGGCGGTGACGTCGTTGTTCAGGCCGACGCCACTTCCTCAAGCTTGATCGACTACCACTACCGGCGTCACTACAAGGCACCGCGAGGGATCCACGGGAAGGGCTCGCGTAAGCATGGCGCGACGGGAGAAGATCTCGTGCTTCCCGTGCCGCTCGGCACGATCGTCCGCGACGCGGAGACCGGTGAGCGCCTCGGCGACCTTGTGCACCACGGTCAGCGGGTCGTGGTCGCGCGGGGCGGCAGGGGCGGCAGGGGAAACATCCACTTCGTGACGCCTACTCGGCGGGCACCGGCCTTTTCTGAGCTCGGCGAGCCCGCCGAGGAGCGCACGCTCGCTCTAGAGATGAAGCTCATGGCCGACGCAGCCCTTGTGGGTTTGCCCAATGTGGGCAAGTCCTCGCTCATCGCACGTCTCAGTGCCGCCCGGCCCAAGGTCGCGGACTACCCGTTTACGACCCTCGTGCCCAATCTCGGCGTGGTGCGCGCGGGTGAGCACTCCTTCGTGCTTGCCGACGTACCCGGCCTCATCGAGGGGGCGAGTGAGGGCGCCGGTCTCGGTCACGCGTTCCTGCGTCACATCGAAAGGACGGCGCTCATTATTCACGTGGTCGACCTCACCGGAGGCTGGGAGGGTCGCGACGTGCTTGAAGACGTTGCCGTCATCGACCGTGAGCTCGCCAGTCACGCCGAGGAGCTCGCCGAGCGGCCCCGGGTGCTCGTGGGCAACAAGCTCGATGTTCCCGGTTCCGCCGAGTCCTCAGAGATTTTGGCCGCATACGCCGATGAGTGCGGGATTTCATACTTCGCGGTGTCGGCCGCAACCGGCGCGGGCCTCGAAGCGCTCGCGCTCGCGGTTGGCGGACTCGTGTACGAGTTACGCTCGGAAGGTGCCGAGATGGACGGCCACGAGGCGCCGGAAGCTGTGTACACCCACGCGCGTCGTACCGACCGCGGGTTCGAAGTGAGCCGTACGGGGGCGCACTCGTTTCAGGTTCGGGGCAAAGGCATCGAGCGTATGGTTATCATGACCGAGATTGGCAACGAAGAGGCTGTGGCGCACTTGCAGCGGCGGCTCGCCAAAACCGGGGTTGAAGCCGCGCTTATCGAAGCCGGAGCGCGCGACGGGGACGAGATATCGATCGCCGCGGTCACGTTCGAGTTTGAAGGCACGCGCGCAACCGATCCCGCGCAGGGCGCCATAGAAGATGATGATGGAGGGGGCGGGTAGCGTGGCGGTCACTCGGCGAGTCGTCGTGAAGGTTGGGACATCGACCCTCGCGCCCGAGGGCCAAGGTCTCGACCGGGCATACGTGGATTCGCTCGTAGGGCAACTCGCCCAGCTCGCCAGTGACGGCTACGAGATCGTGCTCGTCACATCAGGCGCGATTGCCGCAGGCGTTGAGGTGCTCGAACTAGGTAAGCGGCCTTCCGATATGCCCTCGCTTCAAGCCGCTGCGTCCGTCGGCCAGGTGCAGGTGCTCGGAATGTATGCCGCTCTGTTTGCCGCGCGGGGTATTTCGGTGGGCCAGGTACTGCTGACACGTCACGACACGGCGCACCGTCAGGCGTTTCTCCACGCTCGCGACACCCTTGAGCGATTGCTCGCCCTCGGCGTGATCCCGGTTGTCAACGAAAACGACACCGTGGCGGTCGACGAGATCAGGTTTGGCGATAACGACACCCTTGCCGCGCTTGTCGCCACGATGATCCGTGCAGACCTCGTTGTGCTTCTCACCGACATCGAGGGACTCTACGACGCCGATCCTCGGCATGCCGCTGAAGCCCAGCTGTTGCAGCGCGTGGATGAGCTGAGCGAGCAAGTCGTCTCGGCGGCTGGGGGAAGCGGGTCTTTGGTAGGCTCTGGCGGCATGGCGACTAAGGTGGAGGCGGCGCGCGCGCTGATGAGCTCGGGCATCCCGATGGTTGTCTGCGACGGACGCCGGGCGGATGTGGTCCTCGACGCGGTCGCGGGCGTGGATGTAGGCACGCGATTCGAGGGAGGAAGTGCGAGCCGGGGCGCCCGGAAGTCGTGGATCGCGCTTGGCGGTTCGCCGCGTGGCGAGGTTGTGCTTGATGAGGGTGCTGTCGTGGCGGTTCGCGAGCGCGGAAAGAGTCTCCTTCCGGCTGGCGTGACGGCGGTCTCAGGAACGTTTGTGCCCGGTGATGCGATAGTATTGAGGGGTCCCGACGGGGGAATTGTTGCTCGAGGACTGGCGGGTGTGTCTTCCGCGGACCTCGTTGCCATCAAGGGCCTGTCGTCGAGTGACATCGAACGGGTGCGTCCGGCGGCTGCTGGCCGAGAGGTCGTACACCGCGACCACCTTGTGATCGTGTGACGGTAGACGTATTCCGGTCGTGGGATGGGCGAGGCGGATTTATCCGCCGAGAAGGGATGGACCGATGTCGGAAGTGATGAACCTGGCGATACGCGCGCGGCAGGCAGCCGTGCGTCTCGCTACCACCTCCACGGAACAGCGCAACCGTGCCCTGCTCGCCATGGCTGGCGGCCTCATGCACAACGCCGATGAGGTTCTTGCCGCCAACGCGCGTGATGTGGAGGCGGCTCGCGCGAAGAACGTCGCTCCCTCGCTGATCGATCGTCTCCTGCTCGATCCGGGGCGGCTCAAGTCGATCTCGGAGGCGCTCAAAGCGCTGTCGCTTCTGCCGGACCCCATCGGAGAGGTGATTGAGGGGCATACGCTTCCCAACGGCATTACGCTCACCAAGGTGAGAGTTCCCATCGGCGTGGTCGCGATGATCTACGAGGCGCGGCCAAACGTCACCGCCGACGCCGCCGGCTTGTGTCTTAAGACGGGCAACGCCGTGATCTTGCGGGGCGGTTCGCTCGCCGCCAACTCCAACACGGCGCTCACCTCCGTTCTTGCCAACGCCGCTAGTGGGGCTGGCATGCCGGAAGGATGCATCCAAAGTGTGGAGTCGCCCGAGCGTGAAGCTGCCGAGGAACTCATGGGGCTTCACGGCTACATTGACGTCTTGATCCCGCGCGGCGGGGCCGGGCTTATCAGGAGCGTGGTGCAAAACGCGAAAGTCCCTGTCATCGAGACTGGTGTGGGCAACTGCCACATCTACATCCATGAGGCCGCCGATCCCGATATGGCGCGTTCGATTGTTGTCAACGCCAAGTGCCAGCGGCCCGGCGTGTGCAACGCGGCCGAGAGCCTGCTCATCGACGAGAGCATCTACGAGCGCGTCTTGCCGCCCATCTTGAAAGAGCTGGAGGCCAACGGAGTCACCATCATCGCAGATGAATACGTCCGCGCGCTCGGTGCGGTCATGCGAATCGAGCCGGCTACCGAGGAGGACTGGGCGACCGAGTACCTCGATCTCAAGATATCGGTCAAGGTCGTTTCCGGGCTCGATGAGGCTGTGCGTCACATCAACAAGTATGGTTCACAGCACTCAGAGTCAATCGTCACGGGGGATTACGCCGCAGCTCGCCGTTTCCTTGCCGAGGTGGACGCGGCGGCCGTCTACGTCAATGCGTCCACACGCTTCACCGACGGCGGGGAGTTTGGCCTCGGTGCGGAGATCGGCATCTCGACGCAGAAGCTTCACGCACGTGGCCCAATGGGCCTGGCTGCGCTCACCTCGACAAAGTACCTGGCGATGGGAAGCGGTCAGATCAGGCAGTGAAAAAGATGTCTCGCCTCGGCATAATGGGTGGTACGTTCGACCCCATCCACCTCGGCCACCTTGTGACGGCCGAGGAGGCGCTTGTGCAGTTCAATCTGGACGGCGTCGTATTCATGCCAACCGGCCGTCCGGCGCGCAAGACAGACAACCCCGTGACCGCTCCGGAGCACCGGTATCTCATGACCGTGATCGCAACCGCATCCAACCCCAATTTCGATGTGTCCCGGATCGAGATCGACCGCCCAGGGCTCTCCTACACCGTCGACACGTTGCAGAAGCTCAGAGACGATCATGGCGGCGAGACGGAACTCTTCTTCATCACCGGAGCTGACGCCGTGTGGGAGATTGTGACGTGGAAGGAGGCCGAGCGCTTCCGTGAACTCGCGACGTTCATTGCCGCCACGCGTCCTGGTTACGACCTCGACGCGGCGCGCGCGCTGCACGCCGAGGAGCTCTCCCGCATTCGAATCGAGTTCATGGTAGTGCCTGCGCTTGCGGTGTCGTCAACTGAGATCAGGAATCGCGTCGCGGGGAGTCAGCCCGTCCGCTACCTCGTGCCCGAGCCTGTCGGCTCCTACATACGAAAGTACGGGCTCTATCGGGAGACGCGGTGAGGAGCGCGTCAGACGTGGATGCGATCCGGGCCCGCTTCGACGGCAAGCTGAGTGAACGGCTCGGTGAGCAGGGGTACCGCCACTCGCTGGCGGTGGCCGAGACAGCCGCGGCTCTCGCGGGCGCATACGGACTCGACTCAGATACCGCTTTCGTCGCAGGCATGTTGCACGACTGGGCGCGCGCGGAGCGCGCTGAGGATCTGCTCGCCGCGGCAGCAGCCATCGGTATTGAGGTGACGGCCACTGACGCAGCGGTACCGTATCTGCTGCACGCAAAGGTAGGCGCGCGGCAACTCGCCGAGGAGTTTCCTGAGCTGGGAGAGGCGATTGTCGAAGCCGTCGCCGCACACACGCTCGGAGATGTCGAGATGAGCGATCTTGCCCGCGTGGTGTACATCGCGGACTTGATCGAACCGGACCGGCGGATCGATGGAATCGCGGAGATTCGCGCCGCGGCCGGAGAGGTCTCCCTCGCCGAGCTGTTCGCGCGCGCTTACGCGCTTTCCATCACGCGCATCGTGGGCGGGCGCCGGAGACTCCACCCGCACACGGTCGCTGTGTGGAACGCGATCGTGTCTGAGGGCGGTGCGTGATGGCGCGCCGGAATCCGCGGAAGGCGCGCCGGATTGCCGCCGCCGAGCCGCCTCAGATGCCGAGCGGCTGGCGCTCAACTCGCCGTGGCTCGCGCGCGCGCAAGCAAGCCGAGCGCGCGATGAGGGCGCACGCGGCGAGAGAGCGGGCGAGCGGCGCGGCGCGCACGGCCGTGCGAACCGCTCGCAACACCGTCTACCTCGCTGGCATGAGCCTGGGCGCTCTCGCGCTGGGCGTGCTGGTGCTGTGGCTCTCGGCGCTTGCCATCAATGGGATTGCGCGGTGGAACGCTGAGAGGATCGCCGCTATCGAGGCCTCTCCAGAGGCGTTGAGTATCAAGGCGCGCGACAACCTCCTGGTCATCGCGGTGACCGAGGGAAGAGCCACAGGCTTCCTCGCGCTAAGGGTCGTGCCTGAGCAGCAGCAAGTGTTTGGCATTGCGATACCGGACGCGGCCTTCATTGAGGTGCCTGGGCAAGGTTTTACCAGGGCCGGAGACAGTTTCACCGAAGGTCCTGACACCTCGCTTGCCGCCGTCACCAACTTTTTCAGCGTGCCGTTTACCACGTACCTGACGGTCGACTCGGCGGCATATCAGGCGGCGCTGACCGGCCAAGATGTACGCGGGTTGTTCGCGGGAGTTGTCGATAGCAATCTCGAAGCCGATGCGCTCGAAAGGTGGCGTGTCGCGGTGGCTGAGATACCGGTGGCCAACGTCGCGCTTGTGCCTATGCCGGTAAAGCCGCTCAATGTGGGAACGCAGACGTATTTTGAGCCACAACGCGAGGAGATCGCAGATCTTGTTGAGGCGTGGTGGGGGGTTGCTATCGATGCCGAGGATCGAGCGATCCGCGTCATCGTGTATAACGGTGCGGGTGTTCCAGGAATCGCCGGTGAGGCGGCCGGGGTGCTGATCCGCTCGGGATTCCGAGTTATCGACACGAAGAACGCGGACACATTCGATTACACGGAGACACAGATTATTGTGGAGCAGGGCGACGAGAGCACGGGAAACGCGGTGCGCGATTCGATTGGCGTAGGCGCGGTCCTCGTGCAACCGTCTGAACAGAGGGTTGCTGACGTGATCGTGATCATTGGTGCGGATTTCACGCCACCAGGATCACCCGAGGGATAAGGACGGACCAGGATTAATGAGCGATAACGAGATATCAGAGCCCCGGGAGCTTACCGCCGCCGAGATCGCGATCACAGCGGCGCGAGCGGCCGCAGAGAAGAAGGCAGCAGACATCGTGGCGCTCGACGTCGCGGCCTTGCTCGTTGTGACGGACTACTTTGTGATCTGTAGCGGAAACACCGATCGGCAGGTTCGCACCATCGCCGAGGAGGTCGAGTCTGTCATGAAGCGGGCGGGGCTTCCGGCGATAGGTGTGGAGGGCCAAGCCGAGGGCAAATGGATTCTCATCGACTTTGTCGATGTCGTAGTGCACGTCTTCCAGCCCGCTGAGCGTGATTTCTACCGTCTTGAGAAGCTGTGGAGCGACGCTCCGCGACTCGAATTGCCTGAGGACATCACCGGACAGGTCGCGAAGGCCCTGCCAGCGGACTCGGCGGGAGCGGACTCGGCGGGAGCGGACACCTAGGTGACAGCGGGTTCGGCCACGAGCTGGGTGACGCTTGCCCTCGTTGGGGTGGCCGCCATCTGGGGCGCGACCTTCGTCATGGTCAAGGACGCCGTCGAGCGCTACCCGCTCTACGGGTTTCTCGGCCTTAGGTTCGCTATCGCGGTAGTAGCGTTCAGCGTGCTGTTTCCGCGTGCGTTTGCCCGCCTCGACCGCGGAACGGTGCAGGTTGGGTTGCTTGCGGGGGGGATGCTCACGCTTGGGTACGTGTTTCAGACGTGGGGACTGCAGGGCACGACCGCGAGCAAGGCGGCGTTCATCACCGGAATGTTCGTCATCATCACGCCTATCATGCAGGCGGTTTTGTTGCGACGGACTCCGCGCCTGCTTACCGCCGTTGGCGCGGTGCTGGCGTTCATCGGGCTGTGGTTCCTCTCTGGTGCCGGTGGTGGAGGGTGGAACGACGGTGACACTCGTGTCTTGCTTTGCGCGGTTGCGTACTCGGCCCACATGATCGTGCTGGGGTCGCTGGGAAGAAAGCATGACGTCGGGGCGTTGACTCTCATGCAACTGATGACAGTCGCGGTGGTGTGCGGCGCGATTTCGCTTGCGACAGAAAGTCCGGGGCTTCCGCCTGACAGCGGCGTGTGGATCGCGCTCGGAGTGACCGGCGTGTTGGCCTCGGCGATCGCGTTTTGGGTGCAAACGCTTGCGCAACGCTACATCTCTCCGGCCAAGACCGCGCTCGTGCTCATTTTGGAGCCGGTGTTTGGCGGGATGTTTGGGTGGCTCGCAGGCGAGGCTATCGGGGTGGGTGGACTCGTGGGAAGCGGGTTGATTCTCACGGGGATGATACTCGCCGAGGTGGTGGGCGCGGCCGCGCACCCCCGCGAGGGTGTCGAGTTCGAGCCGAGTCTTGAGGGTATCCCGGTGCCGGTCGCGTCGCGCTTGAGCGATACGGATGCGCGGGACTTGTAAGGCGCGCTGGCCGGGCGCGCTGTGGCCGCGTTACGGCAGCGGGAACGGCAGCGGGAAGTGTTGACCGTGCTTGGGTGCCTGGTATACTAGCGCCTGCCGTTCAAGCGGTATGTGATACGGGGCCTTAGCTCAGCTGGGAGAGCGCATGGCTGGCAGCCATGAGGTCAGGGGTTCGATCCCCCTAGGCTCCACCAAAAGTGTCTTAACTGAACCATGTGCCAAGAAAGACGCCATTGAACGGCGTGCACGACGGTTCAGTGATGGTTTCGCAGGAAGCCCACTCTCAGCAGTGGGCTTCTTTGCATTCTCGGCCGACTGACCCTCGATCGCTGTTCGCAAGTCGGCACCGAGGAGTGTATCGAACGGTGGCGCGAGGTCGGGATCGATCGAGCTGTCAGCGTGCACCAACACCCGCCTGAAGAAGACGACGTTGAAGCGCTTCTTGATGCTGTCGGGTGCCAGGCGGTAGGCGCGCCCGCAATCCTCGGCGAGATCGAGTGCTGTCGTCAGATTGCTCTGGATCGTCTCGAAGCGGACGGCCGAGGAGTCCAACTTGGCTTGAACCTCGGTGAGCCTCGCCCTCAACCGTTCCTGCTCACTTGCGAGAAGATCCAACGGAATGGCACCAGCGTAGTGAGCCTCCATGAGCTTCTTGCGTTCCCTTTCCAGCTTCTCGCGCTCGCGATGGAGTGACTTCAGTTCCAGCTCCGCATCATCCTGGGCGGCGCGCAGTTCCTCGCCGAGCATGTTCTCAACGGCCGCGCGAAACTCGGGCTTGAGCGCGACGCGCGCATAGAAGGCCTCAAGCTGCTCCTCAACCTCGTAGATCAGCACAGCCTTCTGTGTGCAGCTGCTGCGATCCCTCTGGCGCCCAAGACACACGAAGTACTCATAGACTTCACCAGATCGCGACGTGGGCTTCTGAATGCCGAGGCGCTCACCGCACTCCGCGCAATACACTGTGCCCTTGAGGAAGTGCGGGTGTCTGCGCGTTCGTTCACCGTGCATATGACTGGCGAGCACGTCTTGGACTATCTGCCACGTCTTGTCGTCAACGAGTGGTTCGTGCTTTCCGGGGTGCAGTGCGCCCTGGAATGTAACCAGCCCGGTGTAGTAGGGGTTCACCAGAAGCTTGTTGAGCTTCTTGGCGTCCACTGGCCTAGAGGGGACTCGCGGTGTGGCCAAGGTCGTCAGTCCTCGATCGGCAACGTGTTCCGCGAGTGTGGCGATGGTCCATTCGCCGGTCGCGTACAGTGCGAATGCCTCCTTGACTAGGGGTGCTCGCTCTTCGTCGACAACCACAGTGCGTACTTCACGTCCATCGCTGTCAACGGTCCTGATGTTCCGGTAGCCAAGTGGCACCTTGCTTACCGTCCCACCGTTGCGGACCTTCTGACTCATGCCCTTGACGACCTCATTGGCGAGATTGCGTGAGTAGAACTCGGCGATGGACGACATGATGCCGTGCAGCAACATGCCGGATGGCGTCTCGTCGATGCTCTCGGTTGTCGAGACCAGCCGAACGCCCGCTTTGCTGAGGGCCTTGTTTATCTCGACGTCGTCCTCACGGTTGCGTGCCAGTCGGTCGACCTTGTGGACGATGACGTAGTCGACTTCGTTCTCGGCGACATACTCGAGCATGTTCTGCAGCTCGGGTCGGTTGACTGATTTCGCGGATGCCCCACGATCGACAAACTCCTTGACTACTATAGCCCCGAGCGACGCGGCCTTACGTTTGTTGGCCTCGCGCTGGGCCGGAATGGAGAAGCCCTCAGCTTCGCCGCCTCGGTGGGCCTGATCGCGCGTCGATACGCGCAAGTAGGAAACGGCGGCTTTCGGGACGAGACTCTGGGCGAATGCGTCCGCGAATGGTGCTGACATCGTTGCTGCTAGTGGGTTCATTGCGTTAGGTACCTCGCTTACTTCCTTCCATGTGTACCTCTGATTGCCCACGTCAGCAAGGGCATTCTCGCCGTCACCCCCGTACATATTCTGACCTGCGGTGTTGTCGAAATCGCTACGCTCCATGGCCAGTCTCCTGTGGGCCGATTCCGGCCTTGATCAGTGAGGGCAGATCATCGATCTGAACGACCGCGTAGAGGTCTCTGCTGAGGCCGGGCGTCCTGGTAATGTGACTCCGCAGAGTGTTGGTGCGCTTGGCATCCGGGGTGATCCACACGACCGCAGGGAACACCCCGATGCGCTTCCGCTCGGCGCCGGTCTCGCGGTAAGCCTCGTATCTGAGGCAAGCTCGAACGACCCGAGAAGGCGGTTCGGTACTGCGGTCAATCTCAAGAAACCAGTGATCTTCGTACTGACCGCACATCGTCACTAGCGAGAGATCCGGCTTCAAGTGGACCACGCCGCCGTGTCTGCCGCTGTATGCCCTCCAGCAGTCCGGTTCGCGCAGCAACTCGACTATAGAGAAGTTGCCGCCTCTGTCGGCCTCTGACAGCCTCAGGCAGACCTCAGCGACGGCCAAAGTGTGCTCGAGAAAGCTGGTCGTCGGCTCATGCGCTCTGTACCGCGCTGGAAACCCATCCGTCTCATGAGCAGTCCGGAGCAAACGGGCACCGGCCTCAGTGAGGGTCCAGACGTGGGAGCCGGACCCAGCTCGCACGCCGCCGACCCGCCTATCTAAGTGAAGGACGAGTCCAAGGTCCGCCAGTCTTGCCAGTGACCGATTCGTGGCGCGGATGGCGGCTGTGTCGGTGGCATGGTCGGCAAAGTGATGTCTGCGGACTTGATGCGACGTCAGGAACCGGTTCTTCGCTACTTCCTCGATCACACCCATGTCTCGCTCAGACAGCTGGCTCCGTATTGCCTGGAGCCGCCCGCGACTCACTCGTGGGCGGCTCATCGCTCGGCCTCCCGGCGGTAGGAAGAAGGACGCCACCAGTAGTGGGGGACAGTCTTATCCCTTGCCGGCCCCATGGACGCCCGTGAGCCGCGACTATCGGCCATCGTCTTCGACACGACTGGTCGCCCGACAGGACAGCTCATGACGACCTCCTCAAGCGACGACCGACCGCCTCAGTCGCCTCGTTAGCAGGCTTAGATTCATGACCGAGTCCGATTGCCTCGATGACAGCTGCTTCAACCTCTGCGGCTGGACTGCCGTAGGCCTCAGCGCTGGCAGCACGCAGATGCTCCGGGTTGCTGATTGGCCGACTGGCCGCGAGAGTCTTGCCTGAGATCCAGCCGGTGGAATGACCACCATGCATGAGATGGGCGTAGACGCCGAAGCGCGGCAGCAACATGAAGTCCCGGACCTCAAGCTCCGGAGCCATCGCCGCCATGTCGTGGGCGTCACCGGCATTGAGTCCAAAGACGATCTTGTTACGCGCATTGGCGTCGACTCCAGCCCGCAGACTCGCTGGCAGCTGATTGCGATACTGGTGTGCCAATGTGAAGCCGACGCCAAGTCCACGTGCCTGCGACAGCGCATCAGCCAGATCGGTCGGTAGCGTCAGGTAGTCCTGGACCTCATCGATGAACACGCTGACGATGTAGCGGCGCTCTGGAGAGAGGGTGGCGCGCGACAGTATGAGGGGCCAGAGCTGCGCCACGACGAGTGAACCGAGCAAGCGCGCACCCTCTGAGCCGATCAGACCCTTGTTGAGCGACACCAGCACGATCTTGCGCTTCGAGAATAGGTCGCTCATGTCGAACTTCGGTTCGGTCTGTCCAAGCACTGCTCTTAGGGCGGGGCGAAGCAGGAACTGGCGGAGCTTGTTCAGGACCGGCGCGATCGCTTGATCGCGTTGCGCTGGGCTCATCGCCTCGAACGCATTCCAGAATGGCTCGAGGCCAACCGGGTCAGATAGGTGCGTGGTCAGGCTTCGGCGGAAGCGAGCATCGGTCAGTAATGATGGCAACCAGACCAGAGTGGAGTTCGGCGTCTGGGCCAGCGTCAGCAGTGCTCCGGTCAGGATGTCTTGAGTGCGCGGACCCCATGAGTCGGCATAGAGTTCTTTCAGGACGGCGAGGATGCCGTCAGCTACGAGCGAAGGGTTCTGTCGCTTGCTCACAAGTGGGTTGAGCCCGACCGGGCATTTGTCGGCCGGATCGATGACGACGACATCGCGTTGACGGGACTCCGGAACGCGGGCGAGAATCTCCGTCGTGAGATCGCTCTTCGGATCAATGACCAGCACGCCGCGTCCGGCTTGGATGTCAGCCATGATCAGGCTGAGCATGGCATTGCTCTTACCCGAGCCGGTCGGCCCGAGTAGCACGGTGTGCTGCAAGGAGTCGTGAGCCGAGATGCCGAGCTTCACTGTCTCTCCGGCAGCGCTGGAAACAGCAAACGTTCTGTCCGAGTCCTTCAGTTTCAGCGGCGGCGGCATCGACTTCGGATGCACACCACCAATGCCCGGCAGCGTGCCTTCCCCGAGTGGCCAGCCCATTAGTGAGACGAGCTCTGGCGCGGAGAGGGTCAGTGGCCACCGCCACGGGCCACTAGCCGCCTGCACTGCTCGTGGGGCCTCAGGACTGATGTGTAGCCTCACCCCTGCGGCCTCGGCCACCTTGAGGCTGGCGTATAGGCTGGTCAGCAACTGACGAGCCCTGCCTGCGGTCTCTGCCCGAACCCCGAGACGGATGGTGGTCTTGAAGGCATGCGAGTGTGCACGGACCTTCATGCTGGACTTGATTTCAGGTGACACGGGGCGTTCTCCGAACAGAAGCAGGCCCCACCATGTGCTGCGCGGGTCGGCTGTTCGGTCGGAGAGCATATGCGGTTGAATGCGCGGCCCTAAGACAACCTGGAGTACGAGTTCCTCGTGATCCTTCTTGGCTGCAGCAAAGCCAGCCAGCACCGATCTCACTGCCGCCAGCACGCGATCGGTCGACAGCGCCAGCGATGGGTGCGTCATGCGCACCTTAGCCGCGATACTCGGGGTGTGACGCGGCACGTCTTGGCAGAAACGCGCGCCTTCGACATGAGTCGGCAGCAGGTTCGCGACGGCGTGCACCTTGTCGGGTGCACATCCCACGAGGTAGTGGACCTTGCGCGAGTTACCACGAACCTCGAAGACGACATGCCCTACCGTGTGATCGGAGGCTAGTCGGGTGAGTAGTTCCAGGGCGGCCTCCGGCTCGAACGGACGGGGCCATGTGACACCCCGCCAGACGAGGGCTTTCCTACGCGCCAGCATCGTCGGCCTCCTTGGTATGTGACTCGACGTGATCGGCCTGGGCCTGAGCCTCTTCCGCCGCTTGGTGCAGCGCCAAGGCGAGGAAGGCGCGCGACAGCTTACGAGCGTCGAGATCCTCGTTCATCTCTGGTTCAATCCAGACGCGGTTCGATCGCATCGGGCGGCCTCTGCGTCTATGGTTGCTCATGACGCTGCACCTCCTTCCAAATCACCAACGGTCACTCCGGCACTTCTCAACGACGTACCGCCGATCGTTCGCATCAGCTGCGGAAGTACCACCACCTTGCGAGTAGCCAGACGGCCAAGATGACGACGGCCGCGATCGCTAGGACCACCCAGATCTTCAGCAGGATCTGAACGCTGAGCCACAACACGAGGGTCACTCCAAGGAGACTCAACGAAGCGGACCAGAGTCTCTTCAGCATCGAGTCGCTCGATTCGTTCGACATCTTGCTCACCGGCCTCCATCACACACCCTCCGGTAGTGCACGGCTTGGGACCGGGTAGCCGGGAATGTCGAGGTCGGAGTCGATCTCGTTGCCCCAAGCGTCCCAGCCATGGCGGCGACGGCGGGCGAAGATCTCGAGGTAGGGACCGGGCGAGACGCGCTCCACGATGTCGTAGAGTTCTTCTGGCTTGTGGCTGTGGTCCTGCAGCGGTGCGAACATCCACGTCGGCTGACCACGGAAGCGGACTGCAACATCCTTGGACTTGCCGCGTGTGCCGAGTAGGACCGTCTCGCTACTGTTGCGCAGGTAATTGCCCAGGGTGAAGCGCGGCTTACACCAGTGCAGGGGACTGCGAACCGTGTAGCCCCAGCCTTCGAGCACGTCGTAGCCGTCCCTCAACGTGGCATTCGTGGTCCAGAGCCAGATGTGGCTGCCCTCGGGGTTCATCAGGTCGGCGATCGGCATAGCCTTGATCGCGTCAAGGGTCATAAGGTTGTAGTGGCGCTCAGCGCCGAGTGAGCCGGTCTGTCCACGCATCCATGGCGGGTCGATGATCGCGGCTCCGTATGTCTTCTTGGTCATAGGAAACCTCCTTTCGTTTACGCGGCGGGCGAACTGAAACCGGCCCGCCGTTCGCATCTAGTGCACACCCATTCGTGGCAAAAGCACAGGTCAGAGGTACCGACTAGTCGGAGCGATGGGACAGGTTGGCATAAGCGGTATACGCACGATTAGTGGAAACGTCAGCCGTTGTAGTGGAATAGACAACGTTCCTACTCGATGTAGCTGTCGAGCTCCTTGCGCTGCGCCTCGAGTGCGGCCCGCAGCATTGCCTGGCAAGTCTCGTGGGCCATGGCGTTGATCTCTCGTGTGCGCTGCATGACGGCGGCTTGCTGGCGCACACGCTGCTCGGCCTCGAACTTGCCAAGCCGTCGTCGCATTGCCGCCTGCTCCAGCGCCCTTGATTCGCGCAGGCCTTCATTCGCCTGACGTGCTAGATCGCAGAGGAAGATCAGGCCCACGATGACGATGAGGAACCACCAGATGGGATGCATTGCCGTCACCACGCCATGATTGCCTTGGAGGCACCGATGCCGTAGGCCATGCTGAGCGCCCTCAGGTTGTCCTCGGCCATGGGCGCCATCTCGATCAGGGTCTCGTGGGCCATGCCTACCGTGGCCGCGCCCATCATGGCGGCTTGGGCGATCTGCGCCCGTCCTTCCTCGCGCTGGCAGGCGATGATGGTGCGCTTGGCCATCAGTTCAACCTCACGCCGAGTGTGGCGCTGTGTCGAGCGCGACATGTGATCGAGCATTTGAATCGCTTGTCCGTTACCCTGAAGAGCCAAGCCAGTTTGGTCAGACATCTCGCATCCTTTCTCGAAGAAGGAGGTCCAGACGCTTCGGTTGCGTCTGGCTGTATCTGACCGCAGAAGCGCGTAGGAGAGATATTGGGCGAAGCGGAGGAATTCCGTATCTCAAACGAAGGACCGGATCCTACGCGCAGCGATTCGCTCCCGAGCGTTGAGCATATTGCGAAGGCCTTGGGTCCTATCGTCCGGAGAGGCCTGCCTGTCGTACCCGAGTTCGATGACGAGACGCTGCTGTCTCTGCCAAACGTACTCATCCGAACCACCGATCCGTGTGATCGCCTTGGCCGGGTTAACGCTCTGGATGAGCTACTCCGATGGCATCTCAGTCGGTATCCGGATGACCGGCTAAAGGAGGTTGTCGCCGTTCTCTTCGGTGCCGCCCAAGGGAGTCGACGCCAACCCATCGGAGACAGGCGCAGGGAGTCGGGAAGGCATCTGGGCGTCAGCGCCGAGCACGTACGCACAGGTATTCAACCAGGCATCCTACAGACGCTGGCCTGGGAGATACATCGCGATGCCCAAGACAGCCTGCCAACGCTTGGGGTGTCGGCAGGCTCTGCCCGCTCTGGTGCAGGCGGTGACTTGGTAGCTGAACGCACCAGTGGCGCGATTGAACAGCTGTATCGCTATCTGCAGGAGGTCACGCTGAGGTTGGAAGCGGCCGACTTCTGCGCGCGCTGTTCACTTGAAATTCCGGCGAGCAATCGGTACCGGGACACTGCGCGGTTCGTTTCAGAGCAGCCGAGCATGAATGGGGACTTGGCGCTGTGGATGTTCACGTACGTGCACTTGTACTTCAACGAGGTGCTTAGGGATAAGGCCAGTCGGGACTTCCTTCGCGAGAATCTGCCGCTCGAGTGGTGGGTGTGGACGCGGCTGGACCGACCGTTTCTTACCGAGGAGCTGGAGGTCCTCCTGCAAGCACTGTCGTCTGCCAAGGATGACGATCCTCACACCTTTGCCTTGGAGCTGATTGAGGGTGAACACGGAGCACTACGTGGGCGTTGGAGCGCCATGCTGGCTTCAGTTGAATGGCCAGTTTCTCCGATCGGCGCGACGATGCCTTGGGAGCGGCCAACGGCCCGGCACCGTGGTGCGGCAATCGAAGCTGCGAGGCTTGCCTGCGCGGTGCTGCAGAGCAGGTTCGGGTCTCTGACTATGGAAGCCAAGGAAGCTGAACGAGAATTCCTCTACTTGGTGGAGAACACGGTGGACATCGCTTTGAGTGAATCTGGGGTCTCAGCGAAAAACAGCGACGGCAGAGCATTAGAGGCGATTCCTCGGGCAGCCTTGGACGCGCGGCCTCCACGGTACTTGCAGACGGCTGACGAGTCAGTTGACTGGGGTGTGCCATTCAGGGAGTGGTTCAGTTCGTAGGTGCTGGAACACAGTCCTCAGTACAATATGCAGTTTTGTGAGCGATATATGCATGTGTTATTCTTAGTGTAGGTTTCAGCGCCATCTTCTGACGCGCTGTCCGTCCCAAGTTCACGCAGGTGTAGGGGGGATTCTGCGTGTTCGTGTCAGCGGCCGGACGTATCATGATGGGGGAGCGCTGCGGATCGCCGGGGATCTCATCCCGGAATAAGAAGATGGAGCACGAAGTATGGCACGCACGGGCAAGACGCAGCACAGCAAGAGAACGGTTCAGCGGCATTGGATAGCCGCTGATGCGCTGAGTGGCAATCAGGGACCAATCGACAGCGTGGGGTGTCGATGAGCATCACTGCCTATCAGGCGAAGTACTACGCCCACGAGCTCCAGCGCTCCTACGCGAACGATCATGTCGGCAAGCTTGCTGGCCTTCTCTTTGACGCACAAGTTGAACCGAAGCCACATCAAATAGATGCGGCACTGTTTGCGTTGCAGACACCGTACCTGGCCGGAGTGGTTCTTGCCGATGAGGTGGGCCTCGGAAAGACAATTGAGGCGGGCATCGTCATCACGCAGTATTGGGCTGAACGCAAGCGACGTATCCTCATCATTTCGCCCTCAAGCCTTCGTCAACAGTGGCAGCAAGAGCTCTACGAGAAGTTCCTGATTCCGAGTCAACTACTCGACCCAAAGCTCAAGGACCAACAGCTCGCGCGCACCGCGCAACGCGGTGCCGAAGTGCTGATCTGCTCGTATGAGTTTGCATTACGTCATGAGGCTAGCCTGCTGCGCCAGTGGGACCTGGTGGTGTGCGATGAGGCCCATCGTCTGCGCAACTTCTACACCGGACGCAACAAGGCTCCGGAGGCAATCAGCCACATCGTTCGTGAAGCTCACAAGACACTGCTGCTGACCGCGACGCCGCTGCAGAACCGCCTAGAGGAACTCTATGGCCTTGTCAGCGTTTTCGATCCCGACTACTTCTATTCACTCGATGCCTTTCGTGAGCGGTACGTCAAGGCCAAAGGCATTGGAGACAATGACGATCTAGTTGATCGCGTGGCAGCCATCAGCAAGCGCACGTTGCGACGGGACGCCGACAAGTACATCCACTTCACCAAGCGCCTGCCGCTCACCGTGGAGTTCATGCCGAGTCCCGAGGAGATCCGACTCTACGACAGGGTCAACGACTATCTGCAGCGCGAGGATCTGTTTGCCTTCGGCAACTCCCAGAGGCACTTGACAACGTTGATTATCCGAAAGCGCCTCGGCTCATCGACCTACGCCGTTTCCAGTACGTTGGGGAAGATCGCTGACAGGCTCCAAGCGGAGCTAGACGCGGGCGTCCGTCGCGACAGTCGTGGTGGCCTGATTGCGGCCGACCTCATTGACGACGACCTCCCGGATGAGGTGCTTGAGGAGCTCGAAGATGGTGGCGAACCCGCCTCCGAGCGGACCCAGTTCGGCCCCGGCTCCGGTGCGCGTCTCGATGATGAAACACTCGAAGCCATGCGTGCCGAGGTCGCCGAGCTTCGCAGCTACGCCGATATGGCTCGCGCCATCACGGTGAATCAGAAGGCCGTGAAGCTCAACGAAGCTCTCGACAAAGGCTTCGAACGTCTGCGTGAACTTGGCGCACCCGAGAAGGCGATCATCTTCACGGATTCAACCAAGACCCAGGAGTACATTGCCCGTTCGCTCGGTGAGGCCGGTCGGGCCAAGGGATTGGTCCTGTTCAACGGCTCCAACAACTCATCCGAGAGCAACCAGATCTACAGGGACTGGCTTGAAGCCAACAAGGATGGCGACGTCATAACCGGCATTCCGGCTGCCGATCGCCGCAAGGCTCTCGTGGACTACTTCCGCGACCACGGCACCGTCATGATCGCCACCGAGGCCGCAGCCGAAGGTATCAACCTGCAGTTCTGCTCCATGGTCGTGAACTACGACCTGCCGTGGAACCCGCAACGGGTCGAACAGCGCATTGGACGTGCTCACCGCTACGGACAGAAGTTCGACGTGGTCGTGGTCAACTTCTCAAACAAGGGCAATGTAGCCGAGGCACGCATCCTCGAACTGCTGGCGACCAAGTTCCACCTGTTTGAGTCCGTCTTTGGTGCCAGCGATGAAGTGCTTGGTGCTATCGAGGACGGTTTCGATTTCGAGAAGACGATCAACAGCATCCTCAGTACTTCTCGAAGTGACGCTGATATCGACAAAGCGTTCAGGGCACTGGAGGAGCAGTACGCCACCGAGATCACGGCTGAAATGGCTGCCGCCAAAGCCAAGGTGTTCGACAACCTTGACCCGAACGTGCAAGACCGCCTGAAAGCATATGACTCGCAGTCCGGCGAGGTTCTCAACAAGTTCGAGCGCCTGCTGCTATCAGTGACCAAGTTGCAGCTCGAACCTTTCGCGACATTTGAGGGCGATGGTCGCCGCTTCGTTCTGAATAGAGCCCCAGTCAAGAATGCGAAGACCGGCCGCTACTACTTCAAGTCAGAGCCGCTCGACAACGCCCACCAGTACCGTTTCGACAGTGACCTTGCTCGCTATGTCGTGGAGTCATCCAAGGAGGCCGAAACCCCAAGCAGGGAACTCACTTTCAGCCTCGGCGAGTCCTCGCGTATTAGTACTGCCGTGAAGGAGCTTCAGGGCAAGTCTGGTGAGCTAACGGTCAAGCTTGTCACCTTCTCTATGAAGGCGAAGAACGATGACATTAGTGAGTCCTACATGCTTGCTGGGGGCCTGACCGACGATGGCCAGTGGCTCGATCATGAATACGTCGCCGATTTGCTGGACTTGGCTTGTGTAGATGAGGGGCCGGAAGTCACTGTCGATGACTCGAGGTTTGATAGTCATCTGTCAGAGCGTCGCTCGCACTTGGAGAAGGAAGTCCAGGGCCGCAACTCCCGCTATTACGACCAGCAAGAGGAGCTCCTCTACCGCAATCAACAGGACCGACGAGCTGAGTCCGAGGGCAAGATTCGCGAGTACAAGGCCAAGGAGAAGGAGGCCCGCAGAGCCGCCAGGGCCACCGATGATCCAATGGAACAGCTAAAGTTCAAGAAGGATGCACGCCGCTGGTCAGAGCGTGCGGAGGAAGAAGACGAAGAGGCACGCCTGGCTCGCAAGAAGATGCGTGAAGAAGCGGACCACTATCTCGAGTTGATTGAGCAAGCGCTCAAGGGAACTCAGGAGGTCGAGCACCTATTTGCCATCCGATGGAAGGTGGTCTCCTGATGAGCGCACTGGTCGAATATACAATTATTGGTAATATGAATAGAGGAAACATTCAATGAGCAACGACGATTCACAGGACATCTACGAAACACCAAGCACAACACCAAGCTTCCAAACGGAGCTCGCGGCACAACTCTCGGAGTTGATTCCTGAGGCCATTGCCGATGGCAAAGTCGACGTCGAAAAGCTCAAGGAGCTCTTGGGGGACGATGCGGGTGACGACCGCGAGCGCTTCGGCATGTTCTGGCCCGGAAAGAAGCGAGCTTTGCGTGCCGCGCAGGAGCCGACTACAGCAACCTTGAAGCCCGACTTCGAGAACTCGAAGGACTGGGACACCACCAAGAATCTGTTCATCGAGGGCGATAACCTCGAGGTGCTCAAGATTCTGCAGAAGCACTATCACGGCAAGGTCAAGCTGATCTACATCGATCCGCCCTACAACACGGGCAACGACTTCGTTTACCCTGACAACTTCAAGGAGGGGTTGGACACCTACCTCGAATGGACTCGGCAGGTCAATGAGGAGGGTAAGAAGGTCAGCACCAACAGCGAGACCGAGGGTCGCTACCACTCAAACTGGCTCAACATGATGTATCCGCGCCTCAAGCTTGCGCGGAACCTGTTGACCGAGGACGGTGTCCTGTTCATCTCGATTGACCAGCACGAGCACGCTGCACTGCTGCGTCTGTGTGCAGAGGTTTTCGGTGAGAGCAACTTGCTCGGCTCAGTCTCCGTGGTCAACAACCTCAAGGGTCGCTCTGATGACCAGTACTTCGCTACGGCGAATGAATTCTTGGTCGCCTGTGCACGAAACAACGAGGGTGCGACCATCTATGGATTCGCAACAGCGGAGGACTATCAAGCCGAGTTCAAGCATTCAGATGAGATTAGCAACTACAAAGAGGTCGGGCTTCGCAAGACCGGTAAGAACTCACGAAGGATTGACCGCCCGAACATGTACTACCCGATCTACTACTGTCCGAGTTCTTCGGAATTCAGCCTCGAGCCAAGTACTGGCGCAATTGAAATCTTCCCGGTTGACTCAGCAGGAGTGGAAGGTCGGTGGCGTTGGAGCAGGGACACCTTTCAGAAGAACAAGGATACCGAGCTTGTAGCTAGAGAAGTCAACGGCAAGTGGAATGTCTATGTGAAGATGCGTGATGTCGTTGATGGCGAGGCGAGGACGGTCCGGCCTAAGACAGTCTGGATTGACCCGAAGTATGATACGGCAGGCGGAGCGCGTGCAGTAAAGGCGCTCTTCGATGGACAGAACTACTTCGACAACCCGAAGCCCGTTGATTTCATCCGTGATGTGTTGGCCATCGGGGCTCGCAAGGACTCGATCATCCTCGACTTCTTTGCTGGCTCCGGCACGACGGCACAAGCGGTCTTGAAGCAGAACGCAGCCGATGGTGGCAGCCGCAGTTTCGTGTTGGTTCAGCTGCCTGAACCAACACCCGAAGAGTCCGATGCTCGCAACGCGGGGTATGACACGATTTCCGCACTGACGATTGAGCGGATCAGGCGTGCTGGTGAGGAAGTTCACGGGTCGCTCCAGGGCCAGACTGTTGATGTCGGATTTCGCACGTTCACCCTCAGTGACACCAACTTCTCGAAGTGGCGCGTGGCAAGCGATGCGGACGCAAGTACGCTCGAGCAGCACTTGCTCGATTTGCGCGACAACGCTGCTGACGATGCAACACCGGATGCCTTGTTGACCGAGATTCTACTGAAGCAGGGGTACTCTCTCTCCGAGCAGATTGACGAGATCGAAGTCTCAGGCTTGAAGCTGAAGACCGTTGGTGGGGGACTTCTGCTCGCATACCTGGACGAGCGCACCAAGCCGACGCTGAATCAACTGCGCTCTGTGCTGGCGGAGAAGCCAGCACGCCTCGTTATCCTCGAAGACGCATTCCAAGGCGACGATGAGCTAAAGACCAACTTGGTCCAAGAATGCAGGTCACATAGCGTGGAACTCTGGACGGCCTGACGATGGAATTCAAGTTTGATGCTCACCAGGAGTTCCAGCAGGACGCAATCGCTGCCGTGGTCGATCTGTTTGAGGGTCAGCTGGCCGACGCCGCATCGTTGTCGACGAAGCTCCAGGGCGCGGTTCCCGACGCTGGCGATCAGATGATCGCCTTTGACATGGTTAGCGAAGTTGGCGCGGTTGGGAACAACCTGCTGCTCGACGACGCGACAATACTGCAGAACCTGCAGACCGTGCAGGATCGAAACGGCCTCGAGGTAGTGAGCGAGCTGGCTGGGGGTTCGCTGGACTTTGACATCGAGATGGAGACCGGCACCGGCAAGACGTATGTGTATCTGCGTACCATCTTCGAGCTGGCCAAGAACTACAGCTTCACCAAGTTCATCATCCTCGTGCCGAGCGTGGCCATCCGTGAGGGCGTGACCACCAGTATCAAGCTAATGACTAAGCACTTCCAAGATCTCTACGCCACGCCGTTCGACTCGTTCGTCTACAGCGGCAGCACGCCGGAAGAAGTGCAGTCGTTCGCCACTTCCACGAGCGTGCAGATCATGGTCATGACCATCGACTCGTTGCGGGGCGACAAGAACACCCGCGTCATCCACCAGACTCGTGACAAGCTTAACGGGCTGCGCCCAATTGACTATCTGAAGGCCACACATCCAGTGGTCATTATGGACGAGCCACAGAACATGGAGTCGTTGCTTAGCCAGTCTGCAGTGGGTGAGCTGAATCCGCTTTGCACCCTGCGCTACTCGGCAACCCATCGCAAGACGCGCAACGTCGTCTATCGCCTCGACCCGGTTGACGCCCACGATCTCGGCTTGGTCAAGCAGATTGTGGTGGCGGAGGCGCTGCAGCAGGGCGCCGATGCAGCACCGTATGTGAAGCTCCAGTCAGTTCGTAATGACAAAGGCTTTCTAGCATGTATGGAACTGGCGGTGCGCAAAGCATCGGACGGCACAATCCAGCGGAAGACGGTGTACGTCAAAAACGGCCAAGACCTCGCTCTGGTCACTGACAACTCTGCCTATGAGGGTTGGTTGGTCAACGAGTTGAGTATCGAACCCGAGTCAGTCGAGCTGTTCCCGCACGGGTGGCTTCAGGCAGGTGAGACCATCGGCGGCTCCAACGATTCCATTTACCGCGAGATGATCCGTGAGACCATCCGTGAGCATCTGCGTAAGGAGACGATGCTACGACCTCACGGGATCAAGGTGCTGAGCTTGTTCTTTGTCGACAAGGTCGCAAGTTTCCTTGGAGAGGGCTACAACAACGACACTGCTGACGGGCAGTTCGTCACTTGGTTCGACGAGCTGTTCATCGAGGAGCGCTCCAGGAGTCAGCAATGGTCGCAATCACTGCCTCTTGATCCAGTCGATTACCGGCGCGCCTACTTCTCGGCCATTAGGGGGAGGAAGGGTCAGCACGATACCTTTAAGGACACAACCGGCACATCGAAGGCTGATGATGACGCCTACGATTTGATAATGCGTGACAAAGCACGACTCCTCGACGAGAACGAGCCGGTGCGATTCATCTTCAGCCACTCGGCGCTGCGTGAAGGCTGGGACAATCCGAACGTCTTTCAGATCTGTGCTCTACGTGAGATGGGCGAAGCGACGGAGCGTCGCCAAACGATCGGACGCGGACTGCGGCTGCCGGTCAGCCAGGCAGGAGAGCGGGTACCAGACAAGGGCATCGCTCAACTCACCGTCGTTGCGAATGAGTCCTATCGAGAATTCGCCGATAGCTTACAGAAGGAGTATCGGGACTCCGGCGTCAGTATCGGCCTGGTGCGCCCTGGTGAGTTCGCGAAGATCCCGACAATCGACGAAGTTACCGGCGACGAGAAACGGCTCGGCTTCCAGGGCTCCAAACTGATCTGGGACGAACTGGTCGAACGCAGCTTCATTGACAAGGAAGGCAGAGTCACCGCCAACTTCCGTCCCGAGACACTCGGGTTCACACTTGGCCCGGTGCCGGAGTTCTTCTGGCCCCAAGACGACATAATCGATGTGATGCTCAACTGTCGCATCGAGCGCATAGTCAAGACTCGGCGCGAGCGTGTCGCTCGCAAGCTCAACAAGGAGATCTACTCAACGCCGTGGTTCGAGGACTTTTGGCGCACGATTTCGCAGAAGACCACCTATCGAGTGGCCCTTAATCGTGAGGAAGTCATCGACAACGCAGTCAACAGAATCAAGGCTGAGCAGCCCATCTTGCCGCTTCGAGTTCAGGTCACCCGTGCAGGCGTAAAGCTGGTGCGGGGCGGCACCAAGACCTCCGAGACTGCAACTCGTTCTGCTGAGCTGACTGGCGCCTATCAACTTCCCGACATCCTCAGCGAGCTGCAGGAAGCTACATCCCTTACGCGTCGGACCTTGATTGACGTGTTGACGCGCTCTGGCAAGCTGAGCGAGTTTATCGGCAATCCCAATGACTTCATTGCAATGGTGAAGCGAAACCTCCAGAACGTGGTGGCCGCTGCCGTTCAGGAAGGCATTCAGTACGAGAAGATCGGCGGCTACGTCTACGAGTTGCGTGAACTGCAGGCCGATGGTGCTGAGGCACGTGACCTCTTTCTCGATCGCGTCTACAAGGTCGAGAACACCGGCAAGACCGACTTCGACTACATCCAGATCGACTCAGACGGTGCGGACGCCCCTGAGCGCCAGTTCGCGGAGAAGCTGGACTCACGTGAAGACGTCAAGTTCTTCATGAAGCTGCCCGACAAGTTCAAGATCGACACGCCCGTCGGGCCGTACAACCCAGACTGGGCAATCATCAAGCAGGATGAGGATGGCGTGGATCGCATCTACATGATCCGCGAGACCAAGAGCACGCTGGATGAGTCCAAGCGTCGCCCGACTGAGAACGCCAAGATCAAAGCCGCGACTGAGCACTTCAAGCAGCTGGGCATCGGCACTGATACCGTCCCGGGCTACGCTGTCAGCGTCCCTGGCAATTGGAGCTTGTAATGCGCGCAGTAGAGGTCCAGATTCACAACTTCCGGAGCGTCCACGACGCGACGATTCGCCTTGAGCCACTCTCGCTAATCGCGGGAGCCAACAATGCAGGCAAGAGCAACATCATAGATGCCATCCGGCTGTTCTATGGGGACCTGAAGTGGGATGAGGGACGTGATGCCCCGAAGGTAGAGGCGAGCGATTCAGAAGCATGGGTTGAGATCGAGTTTCAGCCGACTGCGGATGAGCTCGCGCAACTGAAGGATGATTACAGGAGTGCAGAAGGCACCTTCCGCGTCCGGAACTACGTCAGCCCCTCGAGCGGAGCAGATGGCAAGGTTCGCGCGGGGTACTACGCCTACGAAGACGACAAGTTGTCCGACAACTTGTTCTACGGTGCGAAGAATGTGGGGTCTGGCAAGGTCGGACACATCGTCTACATTCCCGCTGTCAGCAAGGTCGATGACAACACAAAGCTCACCGGCCCTTCTGCGCTACGAGAACTCGTAGCGGAGGTTCTCAACAAGGTGGTCGCCGACAGCCCCGCATACCTAGAGCTTACCAAGGCGTTCGGCGCCTTTGAAGGCTCGATTAGGACGCAGACCTGTGCTGACGGGCAGTCGCTTAAGTCTCTTGAGAAGGAAGTAACCGACGAGATTGCTAATTGGGAAGCGTCTTTTTCGCTTGCAGTTCAGAACATTCAGCCGGAGGAGATCCTGAAGACACTCATTAAGCCGCAGTTCATCGACGAGACGCACGGCGGGGAGATAGATCAGGCGCGTTTTGGTGCGGG